>NZ_JBFUBU010000042.1:0-44105 GCF_056405595.1 Polaromonas sp. P1_G1 | reverse complement strand
GGGTGGGGAGGAATACCAAATCCAAATACCGAATACCTGAAGAAACAAGGACTCGCCTTGGCGAGTCCTTGTTTGTCTTGGTTTGTTCTTTGGTATTTGTCTTCTGTCCCCGATCCCGATTGCCCCGTCCTGGCTGGGCCGAGGAGCGGAGGTCCAGACGGATCAGGGATCGCGTTGTTTGAGCCGAAGGCGAGTTTAGCGAGACCCCGGCTGGACCGAGCACCGCAGGTTGCCCGTAGCGCAGCGGAGGGACGCAGCAACCAGGGTCGCCTTTTCTTTTGCTTACTTTTCTTTTGGCGAAGCAAAAGAAAAGTGAGTAGCTGCCGGGCTACCCCCGGCCAGCAAGCCCATGCAGAGGGCGAGAGCGCGCAAGCCGGAGCAAGACCCGGCAAACCGTCCCTACCCCGCCATCAACCGCTCAATCTCATCCCCATCAACGGGCACCCCGCGCGTCATCAACTCACACCCCTTGGCCGTCACCAGCGCGTCGTCCTCAATCCGTATCCCAATATTCCAGAACTCCTTGGGCACGTTCTTGCCGGGCCGCACATAGAGGCCGGGCTCTATGGTCAGCACCATGCCGGGCCGCAGGATGCGCGAGGGCTTGCGCATGATGGGCTGGCCCATGGCGTCCTTGTCGGGGCGCGGTTTGCTGCCGGGCTCGCTGTAGTCGCCGCAGTCGTGCACGTCCATGCCCATCCAGTGGCTGGTGCGATGCATGTAAAACTGGCGATAGGCGCCGGACTCGAGCACGTCGTCGACCTTGCCGTGTTTGGCCTTGGGCAGCAGGCCGGTGTCGAGCATGCCCTGGGCCAGCACGCGCAACGCGGCCTCGTGCGGGTCGTTGAAGCGCTTGCCGGGTTTGGTCGCTTTCACCGCGGCGTACTGGGACTCCACCACGATGTCATACAACCTGCGCTGGGCCGGCGTGAATTTGCCGTCCGCCGGGAAGGTGCGTGTGATGTCGCTGGCATAACCGTCGAGTTCACAGCCGGCGTCTATCAGGCACAGCTCACCGGCCTTGAGTTCGGCATCCCCGGCGCGGTAGTGCAGCACGCAGGCATTGGCACCCGCAGCCACGATGCTGGTGTAGGCCGGGAACTGCGAGCCGTGGCGGCGGAACTCGTGCAGCAGTTCGGCTTCCAGGTGGTATTCGCGCAGGCCGCCCTTGAGGGGATTACGCAGCATGGCGGCCGAGGTCTGCATGGCGCGCACATGCGCGCCCGCCGAAATTTTTCCGGCGCGGCGCAGGGTGGCGATCTCGTGGCTGTCCTTGAAGAGGCGCATCTCGTCGAGCACGCCGCACAGGTCGTGCCGGCTTTGCGGGCATTCGTCGCCCAGGCGCACGCGGGCGCGCACCCTGTCCAGCCAGCCGTCGACGCGGGCGTCCAGGCCTTCATGTGTGGCAAACGGGAACCACACCGACTTCTGGTTGGCCAGCAAGGCCGGCATCCGCGTGTCCAGCGCCTCGGTGCTGAAGGCGGCATCCACGCCCAGCCGGGCCGGTGCGGCCTTGGGGCCCAGGCGTATGCCGTCCCAGATTTCGCGCTCCAGGTCCTTGGGGCGGCAAAACAGCGTGGTCTTGCCGCTGGCCTCAATCGCCAGCCAGGCCTCGGGCTCGTCAAAGCCGGTCAGGTAATAAAAGTAGCTGTCGTGCCGATACGGAAAATCGCTGTCGCGGTTGCGCGGGTACTCGCGCGCGGTGGGCAGCAGGGCGACGCCGCCACCGGCCGCCTTCAGGGCGCGGGCCACGGCGGCACGGCGTTTCTGGTAAATCGTGGTGGTGCTCATGGTGGCTGCGCTTTTCGCTTGTTAGTTCGTGGTGGCGGCTGCCTGGTTCAACTCGTCCAGCCGGGCCGGCGTGCCCACGTCGGTCCAGGGCCCGGGGTACAACTCGGCGCTGACCCGGCCATTGTCCATCGCGGCGCGCAGCAAGGGTGCCAGTGGGGCTTTGACGCCTTCGGGGTTGCCGAAGGGCATGCTGTCGAACAATTCACGGCGGTACAGGCCCAGGGTGCTGTAGGTGAATCTGGGTTGCGGGCTGTCCTTGGCCAGGTTCAGCGCCAGGCCGTCCGGGCCCAAGCCGAAGTCGCCTTGCGGGTTGTGGGACGGGTTGGCCACCAGCCAGAGGTGGGCCAGCTTGCCGCCCGCGATGAAACGGTCCACGGTGGCCTGGCTGAATTCAAAGCCCGGCACAAACACGTCGCCGGCCAGCAGCCAGAACACATCCCCCAACAGCGGCAACGCGCGCGCGATGCCGCCGGCGGTTTCCAGCGCGCCGCCGAAGTCGACGCCTTCGTGTGAATAGGCAATGGAAAGCCGCGAGCGGCTTTGCTGGTTGAAGTGGCTCTCAATCTGCTCGCCGAGCCAGGCGGTGTTGATCACCAGGTCGGTAAACCCGCCGCGCGCCAGCGCCTCGGCATGCCAGGCGATCAGTGGCTTGCCGCGCACCTTCAGCAGGGGCTTGGGCGTGCTGTCGGTCAGCGGGCGCATGCGCTCGCCGCGGCCGGCGGCCATGATCATGGCTTTGATGGGTGCAGAGGGCATGGCGGCAGTTTAACGGGAGCCGCTCATGCAGAATGCAGGACGACTGAAACCCGAAGAAATCGAAAGCCCGCCGATGATTCCTCCCGATATCCACGCTGAAATCATGAGCCGCCTCGCAGCGACCGAACGTGAGCACGGCGTGCGCATCCTGATGGCGATCGAGTCCGGCAGCAGGGCCTGGGGCTTTGCCTCGCCGAACAGCGATTTCGACGTGCGTTTTATCTACGCGCGGCCGGCCGACGACTATCTCTCACTCGACCTTGAGGACCGCCGCGACGTCATCGAATACCCCATCGTCGACGACATCGACCTCAATGGCTGGGACTTGCGCAAAGCGCTGCGCCTGTTCTGGAAGTCCAACCCGGGTTTTGTCGAGTGGATCCAGTCACCGATCAAGTACATCGAGAACGGCCTTTTCGCCGAAGAGGCGCGGCGTTTGTTGCCGCTGGTCTACTCGTGCGAGCGCGGCATCCACCATTACCGCAGTTCGGCCAAGGGCAACTACCGCGAACACCTGCAGGGCGAGCAAGTGCGGCTCAAGAAGTATTTTTATGTGCTGCGGCCCCTGCTCGCGGTGCGCTGGCTGGAACGCTACGGCACGGCCGCGCCGATTGAGTTCGCCAGCCTGCTGCACCTGATCGAGGGGGAGACGGAGCTGCTCGCCGACATCGCCGACATGCTGGAGAAAAAACGCGGCGCGCCCGAACTGGGCCTGTCGGCGCCGTTCACGCGGGTCAATGCCTTCATCGAGGCCGAACTCGCCAGGCTGGACGCGGCGGTTCCCCCGCCCGACGACCTGCGGCCCGCGCTGCCCTCGCTCAATACGCTGTTTCTGGCGGCCGCGCGCGAAAAATGGTGAGCCGGCTCACTGCGTATCCCCGCGGTCCAGCGAGCGCTGCTCGGTCCATTCCGGGTTAAAACGCCGTATCAGCGCATCCATCAGGCCGCGCGCGCGAGCCGAGTGGTCGGCGCCGAAGTTGCACACGTACACGTCCAGTGTCACGGCCTTTTGTTCGGGCCAGGTGTGAACGCACACATGCGATTCGGCCAGCAGCACGGTGGCCGTGATGCCGCCCGGGCCGTGCACGGTGTCGGGAAAGGTGTGGAACAGCTGGTTGACGGCCTGCAGGCCGGCGGCCTGCACGGCCTGCACGCACCAGTCGCCCAGGCGGGCGGCATCGGTGAGCCAGGCGGGATCGCAGCGGCATTTGTAAAGGTCGGCGGTCAGGTGTAAGCCTTGCATCCCCCGACTTTAGACGATGCGCGGCCCCGTTCCGGCCGTAACTTGGTTCCATATCCCGCCAAATTCCCGGGCCGGGGCCAGACGGTAAAATACCGGGTTACCCCTGATCTTTCCCCCTCCGGAGCAGCCTACATGGCAAACACGCAAATGATGGCGAATGCGATACGCGCACTCGCAATGGACGCCGTACAACAAGCCAATTCCGGACATCCCGGCGCCCCCATGGGCATGGCCGACATGGCTGTCGCCCTCTGGGGCCGCCACCTCAAGCACAGCCCGCACAATCCCAACTGGTTCGACCGCGACCGTTTTGTGCTCTCCAACGGCCACGGCTCCATGCTGATTTACGCCGTGCTGCACCTGACCGGCTACAAACTGCCGATCGCCGAACTGAAAAACTTCCGCCAGCTGCACAGCAAAACCCCCGGCCACCCCGAATACGGCTACACCCCCGGCGTGGAAACCACCACCGGCCCGCTGGGCCAGGGCCTGACCAATGCCGTCGGCATGGCGCTGGCTGAAAAGCTGCTCGCCAAGGAATTCAACCGCGAAGGCCACACCGTCGTCGACCACAACACCTACGTGTTCATGGGCGACGGCTGCCTGATGGAAGGCATCAGCCATGAGGCCGCGGCCCTGGCCGGCGCCTGGAAGCTCAACAAGCTGGTCGCACTGTATGACGACAATGGCATTTCCATCGACGGCCAGGTCGCGCCCTGGTTCATCGACAACACCGCCGTGCGCTTCGCCGCCTACGGCTGGAACGTGCTGGGCCCCATCGACGGCCATGACGCCGAGCTGGTCGCCAATTCCATCGAAGGCGCGAAGAAGTCCAGCGACAAACCCACGCTGATCATCTGCAAGACGCACATCGGCAAGGGCTCGCCGAACCGCGCCAACACCGCCAAGGCCCACGGCGAGCCGCTGGGCGCCGAAGAAATCAAGCTTACGCGCGAAGCCCTGAACTGGCCCTACGCCCCGTTTGAAGTGCCCAAAGAAACCTACGACGCCTGGGACGCCAAGGCCAAGGGCCTGGCCGCTGAAGCCGCCTGGGACGCGAAGTTCGCCGCCTACAAGGCCGCGCACCCCGAACTCGCCGCCGAACTGGTCCGCCGCATGAAGGGCGAGCTGCCCAAGGCCTTCGCGCAACTGGCGGTCGACACCGTCATCGGCTCGCACACCAAGGCCGAAACGGTCGCTTCGCGCAAGGCCTCGCAGCTCGCGCTGGAAGCCTTCACCGCCGGCCTGCCCGAAATGCTGGGCGGCTCGGCCGATTTGACCGGCTCCAACCTGACCAACACCAAGTCCACGCCCAGCCTGCGCTTCGACATGAACGGCGAAGTCGTGCTGACGGCCAACGCCGACGGCGTGAGCTCCATCGGCCGTCACATCAACTACGGCGTGCGTGAATTCGGCATGGCCGCCATCATGAACGGCATCGCGCTGCACGGCGGCTACATCCCCTACGGCGGCACCTTCCTGACCTTCAGCGACTACAGCCGCAACGCCATCCGCATGGCCGCGCTGATGAAGCTGCGCGTGGTGCACGTGTTCACCCACGACTCCATCGGCCTGGGTGAAGACGGCCCGACGCACCAGTCCATCGAGCACGCCGCCAGCCTGCGCCTGATCCCCAACCTGGACGTCTGGCGTCCGGGCGACACAGCCGAAACGGCCGTCGCCTGGGCCGTCGCGCTCGAGAACAAGAACAAGCCGACGGCACTGCTGCTGAGCCGCCAGAACCTGCCTTACTCGCCGAAGAGTGACCTCGGCAACATCAGCCGCGGCGCCTACGTGCTGGCCGAGCCGGCAGAAGTCGGCCTCAACAAGAAGGCCCAGGCCGTGATCATCGCCACCGGCTCCGAGGTGCAGCTGGCGCTGAAGGCGCAGGAAATACTGGCCGCCCACAAGATCGCCGTGCGTGTGGTTTCCATGCCCAGCACCACGACCTTCGACAAACAGAAAACCGCCTACAAGAGCGAAGTGCTGCCCGAAGGCCTGCCCCGCATCGCGGTGGAAATGGGCGTGACCGACGGCTGGTGGAAATACGGCTGCGCCGCCGTGGTCGGCATCGACAGCTACGGCGAATCCGCACCGGCGCCCGTCCTGTTCAAACACTTCGGCTTCACGGCCGAGAACGTCGCCAACACCGTGCGCAAGGTGCTGCGCAAATAAGCGCAGCTCGGCCGGCCCGGTTTAACCAATTTCAACTTCCAGGAGCAACAGCAGATGACTATCAAACTTGGCATTAATGGTTTTGGCCGGATCGGCCGCAACGTGTTCCGCTCGGCGATCAAGAGCTTCGGCGACATTGAAATCGTCGGCATCAACGACTTGCTCGAGCCCGACTACCTGGCGTACATGCTGAAGTACGACTCGGTGCACGGCCGCTTCGAAGGCGACGTGTCCGTCGAGGGCAACACCCTCATCGTCAACGGCAAGAAGATCCGCCTCACGCAGGAACGCGATCCCGCCAACCTCAAGTGGGGCGACATCGGCGCCACCGTTGTGCTCGAGTCCACCGGCCTGTTCCTCGACAAGGCCTCGGGCGAGAAGCACCTGGCCGCCGGCGCGAAGAAAGTCATCTTCTCGGCGCCGTCGAAAGACGACACCCCGATGTTCGTCTTCGGCGTCAACGACAAGACCTACAAGGGCGAGGCCATCATCTCCAACGCCAGCTGCACCACCAACTGCCTGGCGCCCGTCGCCAAGGTGCTGAATGACAAGTGGGGCATCAAGCGCGGCCTGATGACCACGGTGCACGCCGCCACCGCCACGCAGAAAACCGTGGACGGCCCGAGCAACAAGGACTGGCGCGGCGGCCGCGGCATCCTGGAAAACATCATTCCTTCCAGCACCGGCGCCGCCAAGGCCGTCGGCGTGGTGATTCCCGAGCTCAACAAGAAGCTGACCGGCATGTCCTTCCGCGTGCCGACTTCCGACGTTTCGGTGGTCGACCTGACCTGCGAACTCAACAAGGAAGCCACGCTGAAAGAAATCTGCGCCGAGATGAAGGCGCAAAGCGAAGGCGCGCTCAAGGGCATCCTGGGCTACACCGAAGACAAGGTGGTCGCCACCGACTTCCGCGGCGATGCCCGCACCTCGATTTTTGATGCCGACGCCAGCATCGCGCTGGACGGCACCTTCATCAAGGTGGTGGCCTGGTACGACAACGAATGGGGCTACTCCAACAAGTGCCTGGAAATGGTGCGGGTGGTGGCGAAGTAATTCGCCGCGGCTTCATCAAAAAAAGCGCCTTCGGGCGTTTTTTTTTGGCCGTCGCACATGAAAAGGCCGCAGGCGGTCAATGTCCGTTGACCCAAAGCCGGCCGGCCCGTATGGTCGCCCGATGCCGCGCCCATGCCGCGCGGCGCAAGGGGAGGAACATCATGGCGCTGCAGCCGTTTCGGGAGTGGCTCGTCCAGAAAAGCTGGGCGCACGGGGTGTATTACGCCAAGGCGGTGGCCTGCCTTTTGCCGCCGGCCGCGCTGGCCGCGGATGCGCCTTATTTCGGCGTCTCGCCGCAGCACTGGCCGCCGGGCTTCGCGGGCCTGCTGGCCTGGCAACTCACGGCGGAGCTGTTTTTCATCGCCGTCGCGCTGGCGGACCGCTTCCTGCCTCGGCTGCGAAACAGCGAAGCAGCGCTCAATGCGGCCTGTGCGGGGGCGATGGTGCTGGCCACCTGGGTCGGGGCGGTCCATGGCTGGATGTGGGGCGACCTGGCCATCTACGCCGCCGGCGCGACCTTTGTGGCGGCCGTAATGTGCACGCCCAGCCCGGTGCGCCGGCCGATGTACGTGCTGAGCTTTGGGGTGCTGGCCCTGGCCGCCGGCATGCGGGAGGGGGACGGCGTGGCGCTTCTGGCCGCGCTGGTCAATCCATTCTGCGTGGTCGTGCTGTGCATCGAACTCGACAGGTTCATGCATGCGCGCAACGCCGAGCTTTATGCCGAGATGCAGCGCGCGGACACCGAACGCGCGCGCGCCGACAAGGTGCTGTACAACGTGCTGCCGGCCTCCATCGCCGACGAACTCAAGCGCGACGACAAAGTCAACGCGGTGAAGTTCGACAACATGGGCGTGCTGTTCGCCGACATCGCCGGCTTCACGACTTTTTCGCGCGCCTTGCCGCCCGACGCGCTGGTCCTGGTGCTGAACCAGATCTTCTCGGCCTTTGACGGCCTGGTAGAAAAATACGGCCTCGAAAAAATCAAGACCATAGGCGATGCCTACATGGTCGTCGCGCACCATCGGCTTGAGGCCCTGGGGCGGCTGGCGCTCGACATGGGCGAGGCCCTGCGGCGCTACAACACCGGCAACGGCACGGAACTGGCCATACGCATCGGCATCCACACCGGGCCCGCGGTGGCCGGCGTGATCGGCGTGAAGCGTTTCCTCTACGACGTCTGGGGCGACACCGTCAACGTGGCCAGCCGCATGGAATCCAGCGGCGAGCCCGGCGCCGTCCACGTCAGCGAAGCGGTGTACCTGCAGACGCGCCAGTATTTTTCATTTGCCGCGCGCGAGCCCATCGATATCAAAGGTCGCGGCAGGATGTCCACTTACTGGCTGCTCGGGCCGGCGCGGGAAGCGGGCCCGCAGGCGACGAGCTGCGACACGGCGGTTGAAACCCTCGCGGCCTGACGCCCCCCTGGAGGGCTCAGCGGTCCAGCAGTTCGGCCGGCAGCGACAGGCCGGGACGCTCGTCGTCCCAGGCCATGGCGCTCATCTTCCAACCTTCGGGCGTCCTGATGAATTGCGTCGAGATCACACCGCGCGCCTCGAAGGCCTTGCCGTCCTGCGTGCCGGCCTTGCCATAGGCGCTGTAGCGGTGCGCGATGTTGCCGAAGACCTGCGTGGTTTCCGACAGCTCCCATTCCTTGAAGCGCGTCAGCGCGCCGCTGTCCACCAAGGCCTGGCGCGGCGCGATGAACTGGGCCACGGTGGATATTTCGGGTGTGGCCGCCGTGTTCTTGATGAGCAGGCCGGAAGCGACGAACAGGCCGTGAATGTTCTGGTAGGGCGGTGCGCCGCCGGCCTCGAACGATACGGCCTCAAAGAAAGCCGCCGCCAGCGCATCAAGCTCGTGCTTCACCTCTTCCGGTTTTGTGTCCATGTTCACGTCAGCTCCTTGAGGGGTATGGCGGCGCGCTCTGTTTCCGCCGGCCGCTCTTCGCGCCCGCCGGGGTAGCGCGCAAAACGCGCCGGCTCGCGGCCGTGCACCGGCGCGTCGTCCGTGAAGGACCAGCCGCCGAACTGCGTGCGCTGGTAATCGGCCAGGGTCTGCGCGATTTCGGCCTGTGTGTTCATCACGAAGGGGCCGTACTGCACCACCGGCTCGCCAATCGGCTTGCCTTGCAGCAGCAGGAATTCGGCTTCGTCGTCGCCGCTGTTGGTCAACTCCACGGCCGCATCGGCCCGCAGCGTAATGGCCGCATGGCCGCCGACGGCCTGGCCGGCCACGCCGGCCGACGTGCCTTTGAAAAAGTAGAGCTGGCGCTGCGTGCCGCTGCCCGTGGCGGCGGGTAAGGTCCAGCGCGCGCCGGGCGCCATGCGAATCGTCCAGATCGCCACGTCGGCATCGGCCTGCGCGGCCCAGGAGTCGGGCGGAGGCGCGAGCGGGTCGGTTTCGGCCTCGCCCAGGCGCCCCGCGATAACGGCAACTTCGGTCGTGCGACCTGCATCGTCAGTCACCACCTGGCGCGGGATGTCCCGGGACCAGAACATGGTGAAGTGCGGGTCCGCCATCTTGCCGGCCGCCGGCAGGTTGAGCCAGATCTGAAACAGCTCCAGCGGGTTGGGGCTCTTGGGGTCCAGCAGCGGGAACATCTCGGAATGCACCACGCCCTTGCCGGCTGTGAGCCACTGCACGTCGCCGCGGCCGAAACGCGCCGTGGCGCCCAGTGAATCGGAGTGGTCTATCAGGCCCTTGCGCACAATCGTCACGGTTTCAAAGCCGCGGTGCGGGTGTGCCGGAAAGCCTGGCACGGTGCTGCCGTGGTACATGCTCCAGCCGTCCTTGCGCGCGAAGTCCTGGCCGATGTCGCGTCCCGCGAGCGAGGCGTCCGGCCCCATCTGCGCATTGGCCCGGGGGTAGGCGTCGTCGTGATAGACGCAAAAGWGGAAGGGGTCCAGCGTCGCCCACGGAAAGCCGAGCGGCTTGACCTGCAGGACGGGGTGATTGGCGGCGTCGGTGGCGGAAGATGCGGCGGACGTGGCAGGCATGAAAAGGCCTTTCTGGCGTGAGACGTTCAAAGAAGACATATGAGGCCGGCCGCTGATGCTTCAAGCGGCGAGCCCGCCAACGGGGCTTCCTGCCGGTTCTTCAGCTCTTGAGTTTCCAGCCCGTGCGGAAGATCCACCACACCACGCCCAGGCACAGCCCCAGAAAGCCCAGGATGGCCAGCACGCTGAGGCCCACATTGACGTCGGCCACGCCGTAAAAACTCCAGCGGAAGCCGCTGATCAGGTAGACCACCGGGTTGACCAGGGCGATGTTTTGCCACAGCGGCGGCAACATGTTGATGGAATAGAACGCGCCGCCCAGGAAGGTCAGCGGCGTCACCACCATCAGTGGCACAACCTGCAGCTTCTGGAAGTTGTCGGCCCAGAGCCCGATGATGAAACCGAACAGGCTGAAGGTCAGCGCGGTCAGCAGCAGGAAGCACAGCATCCAGAAGGGGTGCGCGATGCTGTAAGGCACGAAGAGGCGCGCCGTGACCAGGATCAAGAGGCCCAGCATGACGGACTTGCTCGCCGCGGCGCCCACATAACCGATCACCACCTCCATCGACGACACCGGCGCCGACAGCAGCTCGTAAATCGTTCCCGACCACTTCGGCATGTAGATGCCGAAGGCGGCGTTCGAGATGCTCTCGTTGAGCAGCGACAGCATGACCAGGCCGGGGATGATGAAGGCGCCGTAGCGGATGCCGTCGATGTCGCCCATGCGCGAGCCGATGGCGGCGCCGAACACCACGAAATACAGCGAGGTGGAAATCACCGGCGAAGCGATAGACTGCATCAGCGTGCGGAAGGTGCGCGCCATTTCAAAGCGGTAGATCGCGCGGATGGCGTGCCAGTTCATGCGGCCTCCTTGATGTTGGCGGCGGGTTTGTCGGCATGAACCAGGCTCACGAAGATGTCTTCGAGCGAGCTCTCGCTCGAGTGGAGGTCCTTGAAGTCGATGCCGAGTTCGGCCAGCTGCTTGAGCAGGGCCGCGATGCCGGTTTCCTCGGTCTGCGTGTCGAAGGTATAGACCAGGGTGTGGCCTTCCTTCGTCAGCTCTAGCGGCAGCCCGGCCAGGGCGGCCGGAATGCTTTGCAGCGGCGTTTGCAGCTGCAGGCTCAGCTGCTTCTTGCCGAGCTTGCGCATCAGCACGGTTTTGTCCTCGACCAGGATCAGCTCGCCCTTGTTGATCACGCCGATGCGGTCGGCCATCTCCTCGGCTTCCTCGATGTAGTGCGTGGTCAGGATGATGGTGACGCCGCCGTCGCGCAGCTCCCGCACCATTTGCCACATACCCTTGCGCAGTTCGACGTCGACGCCGGCGCTGGGCTCATCCAGGAACAGGATGGTCGGCTCGTGCGACAGCGCCTTGGCAATCAGCACCCGGCGTTTCATGCCGCCCGAAAGCGCCATGATCTTGCTGTCCTTCTTGTCCCACAGCGACAGGTCGCGCAGCACTTTTTCGATATAGGCCGGGTTTGGCGGCTTGCCGTACAGGCCGCGGCTGAAGCTCACGGTGGACCAGACGGTTTCGAAGGCATCGGTCGACAGCTCCTGCGGCACCAGGCCTATCTTGGATCGCGCGGCGCGGTAGTCACGGACGATGTCGTGCCCGTCCGCCGTCACCGTGCCCGAACCGGGGTTGACGATGCCGCAGACGATGCTGATCAAAGTGGTCTTGCCCGCGCCATTGGGGCCCAGCAGGGCGAAAATCTCGCCGCGCCGGATCTCCAGGTCCACAGACTTGAGCGCATGAAAGCCCGAGGCGTAGGTCTTGCTGAGTTGCTGTATGGAAATGATGGGATTGGCTTGCACGCGGCATCCTGGTGTGAAGTGGGCACTCGAAGAAGAGTGCCCGAATCATTCTATCGAGCGCGGCGAAAAGCCGGGGACTAAGGGCTTTTCAAGGCCTTGCCGGCGCGCGCGCGAACGGCCGCTTCACGCCGCGCGGCGTCCCGAAGCCCGGCAGGCTTGCACCGCCTTCAGGCGGCTCGCTGTTCGGGCCAGGGTTCGCGCCAGGCCGGCAACTGGTTCAAGCGGTCGTGCCAGCGCCGGATCGCCGGGAAGCCCTCCAGCGGCAATCGTGTTTTTTCGGCGTAGGGCAGGGTGATGGCCACCGCGAAGTCGGCGACGGTCAAGGCATCGCCGACAAGGTACTCGCGCCCTGTCAGGTGCCCTTCCAGCACACCGGCATAGCGTTCGAAATCCGGCGTCACCCGGGCAATCTCGGCCGGGTCGGCCTCGCGTCCCAGGAAGCGCGGCTTGATGATGTGCTCGAAGTAAAAAGTACCGGTGGGCGGCGCGAACTCGGTCGCATCCCACATCAGCCAGCGCATCACCTCGATGCGGCGTTCATCGCGCGGCCAGAGTTCCGAGCCGGCTTTCTCCGCCAGGTGGCACATGATGGCGTTGGATTCCCACAGAACCAGTTCGTCATCGACGAGCACCGGCACCTTGGCGTTCGGATTCATCGCGCGGAATTCGGGCGTGCGGTGCTCGCCTTTTTCCAGCGCGACAGGAATGAATTCCAGCGGCGACTTCAGGTACCGCGCGACGGCGCAGGCCTTGCGCGGGTTCAGCGTGTCCGAGTAATAAAGCTTCATGGTTTTTTCGGTCGTGTGTTTGTCAAGCCGCCATGCGCGGCAGGTCGGACCAGACCGGCCGGACCTCTATGGTCGCGGCGCTGGCCATAGGGTGGCCGGCCGCGATGTCGATGGCTTCCCGCATGCCGGCGCATTCAATCAGCCCGTAGGCCGACATTTTTTCCACGCTCCTGGCGAAGGGGCCGTTTGTCACCACGCGCTTGCCGCCGCGCACCCGCACCGTGGCGGCTTCGCCCGGCGGGCGCAGCGGGTTGCCGTGCCGGAGGATGCCGCGGCCTTGCATGTCCCTGACCCAGGCGCCTATTTCGGCGACCAGGGCCGGGGTGGGCGCGAAGGCCGCGTCGTGGCAGATGATCAGCAGGAACTGCATGGGATGCGCCGCCTCAAGGCATGGGCAGCGGCTTGATCACCATCCACGACACGCCGAAACGGTCGACCACCACGCCGAAGGACGAGGCGAAAAAGGTCTTGGCCATCGGCATTTCCACCTTGCCGCCCTCGCCCAGCAGCTTGAACAGGCGCTGCGCCTCGGCATCGGKGGCCGCGGACACCGACAGCGAGAAGCCCTTGAACTCCGCCTTGCCGCCGCCCATGCCGTCGGAGGCCATCACTTCGGTCTCGCCGATCTTGAAGCTGGCATGCATGACGCTGTTGGGGTCGGGGGCCGGGCCGCCGTCGGGGCCGCAGCCGTCCGTCATGGGTTCGGGGTTTTCCTTGAAGCGCATCATCATCGTGACCTGAGCGCCAAGCGCCTTGCGGTAGAACTCGAGGGCCTCTTCGCAGCGGCCGTTAAAAAAGAGGTAGGACTGAACTAGCATGGGAATCTCCTTTGGGGTTGGTTTTGGGGGGGGTGGGGATGCGTGCCTAGCGCGGGAACAGCGCGGCGGAGGCCGGCCAGTCGGCCATCCGCGCGGCGGGAACAAGTGCGGGAACGGGCGTGGCCGGCCGTGTGTCGCGGCCGAAATACACCTGCACTTCCACGAGCTTGCCGCCCTGGAAGCGCAACCATTCGGTGTTGCGGAATTTCTTGCCCGTGGTGCTTTCGGCCTCATAACGTATGAAGGCCTCGTCGCCCTGGTCGAATATCTTCTCCACCGTGAAGCGGCACAGCGTGCGGCTGTTGGGCCAGCAGCGCGCGAAGTAGGCGGCGCGGTTGATGCGGTCGTCCAGCGGGCTGCTGAAGGTGAAGCGCTCGTCCAGCAGGTCTTCAAGGACTTGCCGGTCCTGCGTCTCGTACGCCGAAAAATACCGGCGCACCAGGGTGGCGATGGGGCTGTTCATGGCGGCGGCCTTTCTTGCAATGCTCTCCGGCTTCAGGCCCTGTCGTAGGCCTCTTTCAAATCTTTGATGCTGATCTTGCGCATCTTCAGCATCGCGCTCATCGCGGCGCCGGCCTTGGCCGGGTTCTTGTCGCCCAGCATTTCACCGAGTGCGGTCGGGATGATCTGCCAGGACAGGCCGAACTTGTCCTGCACCCAGCCGCACTGGTTGGGCGCGCCGCCGGCCGAGAGCTTGTCCCACAGCTCGTCCACCTCCGCCTGCGTCTTGCAGTCCACAAAGAGCGAAATTGCCGGCGAGAAGCTGAAATGCGGGCCGCCGTTGAGCGCCATGAACTCCTGGCCTTCGAGTTCGAAGCTGCCGGTCATGACCGTGCCTTCCGGCCCCGGGCCTTCCTTGCCGTAGCGCCGCAGCATGGTGATCTTCGAGTTCTTGAAGATCGAGACATAGAAGTTCATGGCTTCTTCGGCCTGGTCGTTGAACCACAGGAAGGGGGTGATTTTCTGCATGGTCGGGGTCCTTGTAAGGCGGGTTTCGCGGGGGAAATTCAGGATTCAGGGGCTTGTGCGGTGGCCCAATCAGCAGTATTGTGTACACCGTCCACAAAAGAATAGCAAAGATAATGAACGCTGTCCACATAAATACGTAACAAGCCATGTCGAGCGCGTCCCAGTCCCCGCCACCCCGCAGCACCTACCGCCATGGGGACTTGCGGCGCGCGCTGCTGGAAGCTGCGGTCGAGCTGGCCCGCGCGGGCGGCCCCGAGGCCGTGGTGCTGCGCGAAACCACGCGCCGCGCGGGCGTCGCGCCCAACGCCGCCTACCGCCATTTTGAAAGCCGCCAGGCCCTGCTCTATGCGGTTCGCTCCGCCGCGCTGGCGGCCGTGGCCCGCGCCATGGAGGCCGAGTTGGCCGCGCTGCCCCAGGATTTGCCGCCGGCCGAGTTCGCCCGCGCCAATGTGCGCGCGGTGGGCACCGGCTACCTGCGCTTTGCGCAGGCGGAGAGCGGGTTGTTCCGCACGGCCTTCGGGCCTTCGGATGATTTGAAGGAAAGAGCCCAGGGTGCGCCGGGCGATAGCGAGCGCAAGGGGCAAAGCGGGCTGGACCCCTTCGAGCTGCTGGGCGCCGCGATCGACAAACTCGTGAGCGCCGGCGTGATGTCGCCCGGGCGCCGCCCCGGCGCCGAGTTCCTCGCCTGGTCGGCGGTGCACGGCCTGGCCATGCTGGTCATCGACGGCCCGCTGGGCCCCATCCTGGGCCCGCAGATGCTGCAGATCGGTGAGCGCCTGATCGATATGGTGGAAAAAGGCCTGTGCGAGGCATAGGGCGCCAAGACAGGCACTGACCGGCCGTGACCGGTCATGGGGCGCTCAGAAGTTGTGCTGGATTCCCACCCCGTAGACCCGGACCACGTCGTTGGCGACACGGCTGTTAGGGTCGCTGCGGTCATAGAAGGCGTACAGCGAGGTGCGGCTGCTCATCTTGTAGGAGTAGCCCGCCTGGAAACGCTTTAGCTTGGCCGCAGGATCGCTCTGGACGTCCTTGCGTATGTAGTTGCCCATGATCTTGCTGTTGGGCGTCAGGTCCCAGGAAGCGCCAATCATTTGCGCGTCCACCTTGCTCCGCGACAGCGGGCCGCCCTGGAAGTTGTCGCGGTTGTACACCGCCCATGCGCGGATGTCCCCGAAGTCGTAGGAGCCGATCAGCATCCATTTGTTCTTGAAGTCATTGAGCAAGGCGCCGCCGCGTTTGCTGTCCTTTCCATAGCCGATGCCCAGGCCCAGCGGGCCGCCGCCTTCGCCGTAGCTCAGCGAGACATCGGTCTGCTTGTAGTCGCCCTCGAAGCGTATCGGGCCGGCGGGCGTTTCCGCCAGGCCTTCGCCATTGAGGTAGTGGCCGGCGCGGAAGACAACATTGCCGACAACCGGGCTGGCATAGCCGATGGCGTTCGACACACGAGTGCGTGCATTGAAGATGGAGGTGCCGATGGCGGTGGCGCCGGCATCGTGGATCACGTACTCCACGTTCCGGCTCAGGATCGCGTAAATCGGTGTGCGGCTGGGCGCCGCCGAGTCAAGGCGGCCGATATTGACGACACCGAAGTCACCACCAATCCCGACATAAGAGTTGCGGTACATCGGTGTGCTCGACGCCCCGGTGTCGGAAGAGATTCCCATCTCCAGCCCGAAGAGGGCTTTGAGTCCTCCGCCCAGGTCCTCGCTTCCCTTGAAGCCGAACCGGGACGCGTTGCCCGTCATCAGCGTCTGCGAGACGGAGCCGGTCTTCGAGTTCTCAAAGCTCGTGTCCATCCTTCCGTAGATCGTGACCGTACTTTGTGCCAATGCGGCTACAGGTGCCGTAGCGCTGACAGCGGCGGCAAGCGCGGCCAGGCAGACCATCGTGTGTTTCATCCCTCACTCCTAACTTAAAGTTTTTTTGACAGATGGCGGAGATCAATCACCGCCGCAGGGTATTCACAGGCAAAGCTCGCCCAGGCCTGCTGAAAATGTCGTCTTCAGCAGGACAGTGAATTCAGGGGTGCGCGGATGTCAATCGTCCGGCAGTCGCATCGTGGTGAGGCGCTTGGGATTCATGGGACGGTCAATCCAGAACGATCTTGTTGGCCTGGGCGATGTCCTTGAAGAAGCGGATCCGCTGGATGACTTCCTGGCGGTATTCGGCCGGCCGCACGTTCTCGGGCAGCATCGCGCCGCGTTTGCGCCAGGCTTCCTGCGTGTCTTTGTCACGAAGGACGGCGCGCACGGCGTCGTAGAGCTTCTGCACAATGGGTTCAGGCGTCCTGGCCGGTGCCGCCAGCCCCGTCCACGAGGTGAGATTCAGGTCGGGCAGCTTGAGCTCGTCAAAGGTGGGGACATCCGGCAACTGCGGCACGCGCAGCGGCGCGGCGACAGCCAATGCGCGCAGGCTCCCGTTCTGGAGCATGGCCAGGTTCGACGACAGGTTGTTCCAGGTCAGCTGGACCTGTCCCGAGAGCAGGTCCGCCAGCGCTGGCCCGGAGCCCCGGTAGGGAATGTGTGTGATGAAAAGGCCCAGCTTGGCCTTGAGAAGCTCCATGCTCAGGTGCGCCACCGAGCCGTTGCCGGACGACGCGTAATTCAATTTGCCGGGATTGGCTTTGGCATGGCGCACAAATTCGGCAAAGGTTTTGACCGTGAGCCTGGCGCTGGCAACCAGCACATTCGGCAGCCTGTCGATCAGTGTGATGTAGGCGAAATCGTTCACCGCGTCGTAGGGCAGGCCGGGCGACACCGCGGGGTTGACCACGTGGGTTGACTGCGAGGTGACGACCAGCGTGTAGCCATCGGGTGCGGCCTTTGCAACAATGCCGGTGCCAATCGCGCCGCCTGCGCCCGCCTTGTTGTCGATCACGACAGGCTGGCCCAGCAACCTGCCCAGCTTGTCGGCCATGGCGCGCGCGGAGATGTCCACCGCCCCGCCGGGTGGGAAGGGCACGATCAGGGTAATGGGCCGGCTCGGGTAGGCCGGCGTCTGGCCGAATGCCGGGCAGGCCACGGTGCCCGCCGCGCCGGCCGCAATGCCCAGGAATCCGCGACGGTTGCTGATGATGCTCATGCTGCGTCCTTGATGTTGAAGTGGCTTTTCGAGCGAATGGCTTCTTCCCTGATGTAGCCCGCGATGGCCTGCAGCACCAGGTGGATGCGCTTCCTGAGTTCAGGAAACTGCCGCTTGGGTTCGCGTGTTTTTTCGTCGAGGTAAAGAGACCTGTTGATCTCGATCTGCAGGCTGTGTTGCCCGTGCGCGGGCCGGCCAAACGTGCGCACCAGGTCTTGCCCCGCGTAAGGATCATTCAGTGCGACGGTGTAACCCTGCCGCCGGAACTCCTCCCCGACGAAATCCGCAAAGCCCGCGCTGCAGCTTGCCCCGTGCAGGTTGCCCAGCACGATGTCGGCCAGCGGCTTGTCTGGCAGCCCCAGGCGTTCATAGGCATTGCTTGGCATGGAATGGAGGTTGAGGTGCCAGCGCTCACCGTGCTGCGCGCTTGATTGGGTCAGGGCGTCCGCCAGCGCCCGTCGATACGGCCGCCAGCAGCCTTCAATCCGGCGTTCGATCTCGCTGGCGTGAAGCCGGCGGCTGTAGATCGGCTGCAGCGTTGGCGTCCGGCTGAACACGAGGCCGTTGCCCAGCCGCAGGCATGGCTGGGAGGGCGCCACCGGCCCTTTCCATTCACCGTCCAGCATGGCGAGGTCGATGTCGTCTTCGCTGCGGTTGGGGTCGATGTAGCTGCGCGGAAACGTTGCGTGCACCAGCGTCGCGCCGACCAGCGGGGCTGTATCCCACAGCTGTTCGACCAGGGTGTCTTCGCATTGCCGCAACTGCGGCAATTCAATCGCGAAGTCGAAATCCTGCGGATAGTAAGTACCGCTGTGCGGAGAGTCGCACACCAGCGCGATCGGATCAACGGCTGGGCGGACGACTTTGACGGGGGTGGCGTTGCTCATGGGCCGCAGTGTGCAACCGCGGCTGCGGCAGGGCAAACGACAATTTCAAAGCTGGTGATTAGATGATCTAATCAGCGCCATGAAATTCAAGTCGCCGTCGCTGGCCGAACTGCATGCCTTCCTCGGGGTCTGCCAGCTCGGCAGTTTCCGCCGCGCGGCGGAAGTGCTTTCCGTCACACAGGGCGCCGTCAGCCAGGCCATCCTGCGGCTCGAACAAAGGCTGGGTTGCAGCCTTTTCGACCGCCAGGCGACCGGCGTCGTGCCCACGGCCCGCGGGCGCGAATTCCAGAAGCTGGTCGAAGTACATGTGGCCGCGCTGGAGTCGGCCGTCACCCAGTTCGGCGGCGCGGCGTCGCAGCGCAAGGTGCGGGTGAGTGTCGTGCCGACCTTGGGAACGCGCTGGCTGGTGCCCAGGCTGGCGCGCTTCCAGTCACTGAACCCCGGCATCGAAGTGGAATTGCGCCAGTTTCGTTTCGACGAGGACTTCAAGCGCGACGACGTGGACTTGTGGATCGCATTGCGGCGGCCCGGCAGGAGATGGCCGCGGGGCATCCAGGGCCGTTACCTGCTCGGCAACGAGATCACGCCGGCCTGCACGCCCGCGCTGGCGCGAAACCTCCAGCAGCCCAAGGACCTTGCCGCGCACACCCTTCTTCATCACATCAACTATCCGGACAACTGGGCCCTGTGGATGGAGGGCGCGGGTGTGAAGCAGCCCGTGCCCGCGCTGGGTCCCGGTTTCGACCTCGGCAACAACCTGATCGTCGCGGCGACCGCCGGGATGGGGGCCATCGTCATCCAGCCTTGCCTCATTGAGGCTGAACTGGACAGCGGCAAACTGATCCTGCCTTTCGACACCCGCATCGCTACCGGCCGCGGTTATTACCTTTGCCAAAGATCGGCCACCGCCCACAAGAACCGCGCCGCGGAAGTGTTCGCATCCTGGCTGCAGGCGCAAGCCGGCGACGCGGCCCTCGCCTAACCCCGGCAACCGCCCTCAGGCGGCGCCCGCCGGCTCCGCGCGTGACGGCAAACCCATGCCCGTGGGCAGCCCCTCGCGCAGTGCCTCGATAAAGCGGCGCAGCTTGGCCGGGTAAAAATTCGAATAGGGATAGATCAGGTAGACCGGCAGCGGCGCGGCGCACCACTGCGGCGCCAGGTGCAGCAAGCGGCCTTCCGCCACGTCCTCGGCCACCAGCCAGGTCGAGGAAATGCTCGCGCCCAGGCCCAGCAGCGTGGCATTGCGCAGCGCGAACAGGCTGTCAGTGCCCAGGCGCGGCTGTATCGCGAAGCGGAACTCCTCGCTGTCGCGGCCGGCATGGCGGCGGGTCAGCGCCACCTCGTTGCGGTAAAAAGTCTGCAGCGCCAGCCAGGGCAGGGCCTGCAGTTCGGCCGGCTGCAGCGGTGGCGGCCGGCCCTGCAGCAGCGAAGGCGCGGCCACCACGATGCGCCGGACTTCGGCGATCTTCACGGCCACCAGCGAGGGGTCTTCCACCGCGCCCACGTGCACCGCGCAATCGATGCCCTGGGCGATGAAGTCCGGCGTGCCGTCGTGCAGCAGCCATTCCACCGTGACCCGTTCGTGGCGCCGCAAATAATCGACCAGCGGCCCCACCAGCCGCTGCTGGCCCAGTGCATGCGGCACCACCACGCGCAGCGTGCCCTCCGGCACTTCCTGCGTGCCGCGCAGGTCGGCCTCGAAAGCGTCCCAGTTGCCCAGCAATTCCTTGGCGCGGGTAAAACAGCGCTCGCCATCCTCGGTCAGCTTCATCGCGTGGGTGGAGCGCTGCAGCAGCTTCAGGCCCAGCGAGCGCTCCAGTGCCTGCAGGCGCCGGCTCACCGTGGGCTGCGTGGCGTTCATCTGCGCGGCGGCGGCCGACAGGCTGCCCGCCTCCACGATGCGCACAAAGGTCTGCATCAGTTCAATCCGGTCCGGCGCGGTTTTCATAGGGTGTCCGTTCTCTATCTTTGCATACGTATTGCGTATGACCATTGTGCCCAATAGCCGCCTTCACAGCGTAAAACCGGGCCCGCATACTCGCGTCCTGCCTTAAATCGGGATTTTCGACATGACCACCACCATCAATACGCATGACCAAGCCACTCCTGGCCTGCCGTTCTCGCTGATCCTCCTGCTCGCCACCGGTGCCGGCCTGGGCGCGGCTTCGCTCTATTACAGCCAGCCCATGCTGGCCCTGCTGGTCGCCGAATTCAAGGCCACGCCCGCGGCCATCGGCCTGGTGCCCACGCTGACCACACTCGGCTACGCGCTGGGCATAGGCCTGCTCGCGCCGCTGGGCGACCGTTATGACCGGCGCCGCATCATCSTGGGCAARGCCGCCGCGCTGGTGCTGGCCTTGCTGTTAGCCGCCTGCGCGCCTTCGCTGGCGGTGCTCGCGCTGGCCAGCCTCGCCATCGGTTTGGCGGCTACGCTGGCGCAGGACATCGTGCCGGCGGCCGCCACGCTCGCGCCCGAAGCGCAGCGCGGCAAGACCGTGGGCACCGTGATGACCGGCCTGTTGCTAGGCATATTGCTCTCGCGCGTGGTGGCCGGCGTCGTGGCCGAGCAGTTCGGCTGGCGCAGCATGTTCGTGGCGGCCGCCCTCGGCATCGCGCTGCTGGGCGCGGCCATGTGGCGGCTGCTGCCGCGCTTTGTGCCGACCACGCAGCTGCCCTACCTGGCGCTGCTGGGTTCGCTCGCCACGCTGTGGAAGCGCCACCCCGCGCTGCGCCGCGCAGCCATCGCCCAGGGGCTGGTCAGCATAGGCTTCAGCGCCTTCTGGTCCACGCTGGCCATCATGCTGCACGCCGCGCCCTTCAACCTGGGTAGCGGCGCGGCCGGCGCCTTCGGCCTGGCGGGCGCCGCCGGTGCATTGGCCGCGCCGCTGGCCGGCCGGCTCGCCGACCGCAAGGGCCCGGAAGTCGTCACGCGCCTGGGCGCCGCGCTGGTGGCCGCTGCTTTTATCGCCATGGCTTTAGGCCCAGACCAGCTGTGGCTGATCGCGCTGGGCGCGGTGGTCTTCGACCTGGGTGCGCAGGCTACGCTCATTGCGCACCAGACCCTCATCTACGGCATAGAGCCCGCCGCGCGCAGCCGCCTCAATGCGGTGCTCTTCATCGGCATGTTCAGCGGCATGGCGAGCGGCGCCTGGCTCGGCAGCGTGGTGCTGGCGCACGCGGGCTGGCAAGGCGTGTGTGTGATGGCCGCGGTGTCGGGTGCGGCCGCGTTGGTGGTGCGCATGTGGCCCGCGAAGAAGCTCGCGCCCTGCGCGGCCTGATGCGAATATTCCCGCGCTGATAAAAAAGGGCCTCTCGCGAGGCCCTTTTTTTATTTCTTATCCACGCAACGCGGCTCAGGCGGCCAGCGCTTCCTTAGGAAAGTCCGTCGACGCGGCCAGCGCCTTCCAGTCCTTCAGTTCGGCCTCGACAAACGCATGTTTGTCCGCAATCGTCTGCAGCGTGTCGGTGCCCAAGGGCAGGCGCAGCGGCGGCGTGGCGGAGTCCACCAGCGCCAGCATGGCCTGCGCCAGCCGTAGCGGGTCGCCGGCCTGCTTGTGGTTGATCTGCGTGGCGGCCACACGCACCCGGCCGGCGCTCGCGGCATAGTCGTCCAGGATGCGCGGCGACACGGCCAGCGAGTTGCCGTCCAGGAAGTCGGTGCGGAAGTAGCCCGGCTCCACCACCGTCACGTGGATGCCCAGCGGCGCGAGTTCGCCGTGCAGCGCTTCGCTCAGGCCTTCCACCGCAAACTTGGTCGAGCAGTACACGCCAAAGCCCGCACCGGACTGGTAGCCGCCCAGTGAGGAGATGTTGATGACGTGGCCGCTGCGGCGCTCGCGCATGGACGGCAGCACGGCGCGCGTGACGTTGAGCAGGCCGAACACATTGGTTTCATAAAGGCGCCGCACTTCGTCGGCCGTGGCTTCTTCGACCGCACCCAGCAAGCCATAGCCCGCGTTGTTGACCAGCACGTCGATGCGGCCGAAGCGCGCCAGCGCGGCTTGTACGGCAGCGGCCGCCTGCGCCTCGTCCGTCACGTCCAGCGGCAATGCCAGCAGCGCATCGCCCGCGGGGAATCCTTTCTGCACCGAAGCCGCGTCGCGCGAGGTAGCCACCACCGCCTCGCCGCGGGCCAGGGCCGCTTCAGCGATTCGCGCGCCTATGCCGCGCGCCGCACCGGTGATCATCCAGACACGTTTGAAATCCGTCTTTGCATTCATGGCCAGGTCCTTCAAAAAAAGTTGTTGAGGAGGGCAATGTAGGATTTCCATTAGGTGTTGAATAGCCGGGAGTCGCTGGGTTCATAATCAATCAAATCGTGATAATCATCACCCAGCCCCCGGGAGAATCGCCATGGCCTTGAATGAATTGCGCGCCATTGCCACCTTCGTCAAGGCGGCCGAACTCGGCAGCCTGCGCCAGGCCGCCGCGGCGCAGGCCATCACGCCGCAGGCTGCCAGCCAGGCGCTGGTGCAGCTGGAGCGGCACCTGGGCGTGCGCCTGTTCCACCGCACCACGCGCAGCCTGAGCCTGACGGAAGAGGGCGAGCAGTTCCTGCAGGCCGCGCAGCCCGGGCTCTCCACGCTGCAGCGCGCGCTGCACGGCGCGCGCCGCGGCCGCGAAGAGATCGCCGGGCCGCTGCGCATCGTCGCGCCGCGCTCCATCATGCTCGAGGTGCTGTGGCCGGTGCTTGAAGAGTATTGCCGCCGCTACCCACAGGTCGAACCCGACATCCAGATGGACGACCGCATCGGCAACTGGGTCGAAGACCGTGTCGACGTCGGCTTTCGCGCCGGCTCGCCGCCCGGAGGCGGCATCATCTCGCGGCGCATCCTGCCGCTGCAGCTCATCGTCTGCGCCGCGCCGGCCTACATCACGCAGCACGGTGCGCCGGCCACGATAGACGAGCTGGCGCACCACCGCTGCACCGGTTTTCACAACACGGGTAGCGGCAAAACCATGCCCTGGGAATTCAAGGTCGGCGAAGAAGTCGTGGGCCGCGTGATCGCGCCATCCTTCCTGGCCAACGACGTGGACCTCGAAGCCCGCGCCGTCGTCGCCGGCCAGGCCATAGGCCAGCTGATAGGCGTGACCGCCGCGCCGCTGGTGCGCGCCGGTCGGCTGGTGCCGCTGCTCACGCAACACGTCACCGACCACCTGGGCCTGCACGTCTATTACGGAAGCCGCAGCGCGCAACCGGCGCGGGCGCGCGCCTTCATCGACCTCGCGGTCGAGCGGCTGGTGGGCAACACGCAGTTTTTCCTGGAGCCGCACGAACTGGCGCCGCCCAAAACCGGCCGGCGCCGCAAGCAGCCCTGAGCTGCAAGCTCAGCACATCAGGACTTGGCGGAAGCGGTGGAGGCCGCCAGTGACCTGGCCATCTCCAGGTGCTGCTCCACCGTCGGCAGCATCTTGCCGGCAAGCGCCTTGAGGTCGCTGTCTTTGCCGTCCTTCTGCATCTTCTGCAACAGCTTCACGGTGCTTTCATGGTCGCCCACGCCGGCGCGCTTGGCGTATTCCTTGTCGAACAGGGTGCCCGACAGTGCTTTCAGCGCGGTGGCCTTGGTCTTGGCCATGGCGCCGGCGCCGTCCGGCAAGGTGACGTTCTTGGCGGTGGCCAAGGCCTGCACCTCGCCCAGCGCCTTGGTGTGATCGTCCACCATCTGCTGCGCGAATTTTTTCACCTCGGCACTCTGCGATTTTTCCAGCGCCATCTTGCCGGCGTCGACCTCGGCCATATTGCCCTGTGCCAGGTCCTGCAGCATCTTGCGGTCGCTGCGGTCCAGTTTGGAATCGTCTGCGGTATTGCTGGTGGCGGGTGCAGCGGGTGCGGTGCTGCTTTGCGCCCAGACAGTGGGCGCGACGGACAGCGCCAGCGCCGCCAGTACGGCAAGCGCCAGGCCGTAGGTGCGAAGTGAAGGTGTGGGTTTCATGGGCATGGAAAGCTCCTGGAAGAGTGGGTGAAATGCAGCGCCCGCGCATCACGCGCGAAAGCGCTGCCGACCTCCCAAGATCGCCTCTGCCGCCCGTGCGCGGCGCCGGGCATTTCCGGCGCTGCATGTAGGAATGCACCGCATGCCCGGTGCGAGATGGCCCGCCCGCGTTCCTACAGCCACGTCAGCCGCAGGCTGACGCACCAGGCGGCGCGCACGCGCTAGATTGGCTGTCTGCCGCTGCGCTTTTTTTGAATGCTGTGTGGGATACCACGGCTGAGCGCGCCGGCCCAAGAACAACAATGCCTTCTTCCAACATAGATCCCCTCCGTCGCCGCACGCCCTGGGTCACGGGCCTTGTGCTGCTGGTGCTCGGCGTGCCCTTGCTGCTGGCCGGCTCCTGGCTGGGCGTGCTGGGCGGCACCTGGTATTACCTGCTGGCAGGCCTGGGCTTTGTGCTCACGGGCGTGCTGCTGATGCGCCGCAGCCCGGCCGCGCTCTGGGTGTTTGCCGTGCTGATTGGCGGCACGCTGGCCTGGGCGATCTGGGAGACCGGGCTGGACTGGTGGCCGCTGGCCGCGCGCGGCGGCGTGGTGTTTGTCATCGGGCTGTTCCTGGCGGCGCCCTGGATCGCCCGCACCTGGCCCATCGGCGAGGCCGGCCATGAAGGCCTGACGGGCGCGCGCGGCGGCCGCTGGGCCTTGGGCGCGGTGCTGGGCGCGTTTCTCGTCGCGGCGGTCGTCACCTGGTTTCACGACGACAACCGCCTGGTGGGCATGCTGCCGCTGCCGCCCATGGGCGCCGCCGCCTCGTCGCCGCCCGCCGACGCTGTGCCGGCGGAGGACTGGCACGCCTACGGCCGCACCGGCCACGGCCAGCGCTATTCGCCCCTTGCGCAGATCACGCCCGACAACGTCAAGCAGCTCGAGATCGCCTGGYAGTACCGCACCGGCGATATGCGCGGCCGCCCCGGCGACCCTGAAGAAACCACCTTCGAGGTGACGCCGCTCAAGGTCGGCAACCGGCTGTTCTTCTGCACGCCGCACCAGTCGGTGATCGCGCTCGACGCCACCACCGGCGCCGAGATCTGGCGCTTCAACCCCGAGATCCAGAACAAGCTCGCGCTGCAGCACCTGACCTGCCGCGGCCTCTCCTACCAGCCGCCGCCCGCCGCACCTGTTCCGGCAACTCCGGCCGCCGGCGGCGGATGCGCGGCCAAACTCTTCATGCCCACGGCCGACGGGCGCGTCATCGCGCTGAGCCCCGACAGCGGCAAGCCCTGCACGGCCTTCGGCGGCGGCAAGGGCGAGATCGACCTCTGGGCCGGCATGCCCAACCTCAAGCCCGGCGCCTACTATTCGACCTCGCCCGTGGTGGTGAGCTCGCGCCTCCTCATCGTCGGCGGCACCGTGCTCGACAACGTCTCCACCAAGGAGCAGTCCGGCGTCATCCGCGCCTTCGACATCAACACCGGCGCGCTGGTATGGGCCTGGGATTCAGGCCGGCCCGACAACAGCGCGCCGCTCGCGCCCGGCCAGACCTATACCGCCAACTCGCCCAACAGCTGGTCCATCTCCAGCGTCGACGAAGCGCTGGGCATGGTCTACGTGCCCCTGGGCAACCAGCCACCCGACCAGTGGGGCGGCCAGCGCAGCCCCGCGGTCGAAACCTATTCGTCCTCGGTCGTCGCGCTGGACCTCGCCACCGGCAAGGTGCGCTGGAACTTCCAGACCGTGCACCACGACCTCTGGGACTACGACGTGCCGGCCCAGCCCAGCCTGCTGGACCTCAACATCAACGGCAACCGCGTACCCGCCCTCGTGCAGCCGACCAAGCAGGGCGAGATCTTTGTGCTGGACCGCCGCACCGGCACGCCGCTGCTGCCCGTCAGCGAAGTCCCCGCGCCGCAGGGCGCCGCGCAGGGCGACCGCAGCGCGCCCACGCAGCCAAAATCGGCGCTGTCTTTCAACCCGCCGCCGCTGACCGGCCGCGACATGTGGGGCGCGACGATGTTCGACCAGCTCTATTGCCGCATCGCCTTTCACCGCCTGCGCTACGAGGGCCGCTTCACGCCGCCCTCCACACAGGGCACGCTGGTCTACCCCGGCAACTTCGGCGTCTTCAATTGGGGCGGCGTGGCCGTCGACCCGGTGCGGCAGATGGCCTTCACCACGCCGACCTACCTGGCCTTCGTCTCGCAGCTGGTACCTCGGACCGACGACACGGCACTGATGGTGCAGGGCAAGCAACGGCCCGAAGGCAGCCTGCCCTCGCTCAATGAAAATTTCGGCGCGCCTTTTGCCGTCAAGCTCAGCGCTTTTTTGTCGCCGCTGGGCATCCCCTGCCAGGCGCCACCCTGGGGTTATGTCGCCGGCGCCGACCTCACCACCGGCAGCATCGCCTGGCAGCACAAGAACGGCACGGTGCGCGACCTCACGCCCCTGCAACTGCCCTTCCGCATGGGCGTGCCCAGCCTGGGCGGCCCGCTCGCCACGGCCGGCGGCGTCGCCTTCCTCTCCGGCACGGTAGACAACTACCTGCGCGCCTACGACGTCAACAACGGCGACGAACTCTGGGCCTCGCGCCTGCCCGCCGGCGGCCAGGCCACGCCCATGAGCTACACCGGCGCCGACGGCCGGCAGTACGTGCTGGTGGTCGCAGGCGGACACGGTTCGCTGGGGACGCGCGCGGGCGACTACGTGCGGGCCTACGCGCTACCGCGCTAGTTGAACCGTTCTTATCCGGCCCGGCTCATTGTGTCGGCGACCCAATCCACGAACACGCGCACACGTGGTGAGAGCTGGCGGTGGTGCGGGTACAGCACAGACACCGGCATGGGCTCCGGCCGGAATTGCGCCAGCACTTCCACCAGCGTGCCCGCTTCGAGTTGCGCGGCCAGGTGGTAGCGCGGCACCTGGATAAAACCCAGGTGCGCGGCGCAGCAGGCCTTGTAGGCGTCGGCGTCCGTCACCGCGACCGAGCCCTTGAGCTGCACCTGGCGCGGCGCGCCGTCCACGATGAAGTCAAAAGGCAAGGCCTTGCCTGTGCGGCTGGATAAAAAATTCACCGCGCGGTGGCCGCGCAGCGCCTCCAGCGTGTCGGGCCTGCCGTGTTGGTCCAGGTACTCGCGGCTTGCGCAGGTCACCTGTTCGAGCAAGGCCACGCGCCGCCCCACCATGCTGGACTCGGCCAGCTCACCCACACGCAGCACGCAGTCCACGCCCTCGCGCACCAGGTCCACCAGCCGGTCGCCCATGCCGATTTCCAGTTCGATGTCCGGGTAGCGCTCAAAGAATTGCCCGATCACCGGCAGCAAAAAATGCTTGGCCAGCGTGCCGTGCAAGTCCACGCGCAGCTTGCCGCGCGGCTTGCTGCCCGTGTTGACAAAGGCCGACTCGGCCTCTTCAAGGTCCGTCAGCAGGCGCAGGCAGCGCTCGTAATACGCCGCGCCGTCCTGCGTGGGGCTGACGTGCCGTGTCGTGCGCTGCAACAGCCGCACGCCCAGGCGTTTTTCAAGCTGCTGCACGGCGTGCGTCACGGTGGCGCGCGGCAGGCCCAGGTCGTCGGCCGCCTTCGTGAAACTGCCCAGTTCCACGATCCGCGTGAACAACTGCATCGAACTAAAACGGTCCATGGATCACGACTTGATTGTTGGCATTGGTTGAATAGTCATGGCAAGTTTACGGTATTTATCGCATATGGATTGAATAGAACAATACCTTCACTGGCTCACCAAAAGCGCAAAACCAAGCAGGCGCCGCGGGCAGTCAGAGCCACCCACTTTTAACCATCAGGAGTTTCAAATGACCGCTTCAAGCAACAACACCACCCAGGTTGCCATCGTCACCGGCGCCTCGCGCGGCATAGGTGCCGCCGTGGCCCAGCGCCTGGCCAAAGAGGGCTATGCCGTCGTCGTCAACTACGCCGGCCAGGCTGAAGAAGCCCAGGCCGTGGTGCAGTCCATCACCGCAGCTGGCGGCAAGGCTGTCGCCGTGCAGGCCGACGTGGCCAATTCCGCCGCCGTCAAAACCCTGTTCGACGACAGCATCCAGGCCTTCGGCCGCGTCGACTTGCTCATCAACAACGCCGGCATCATGCCGCCCAGCCTGCCCGCGCTGGCCGACACCGACGACGAGACCTTTGACCGCCTGTTCGCCGTCAACGTCAAGGGCACGTTCAACACCCTGCGCGAAGCCGCGGCGCGCCTGCAGCCCGGCGGCCGCATCGTCAACTTCTCGACCAGCGTGATCGGCCTGGCCCTGCCCGGCTATGCGGTCTACGGCGCGACCAAGAGCGCGGTCGAAACCTTCACGAACATCATGGCCAAGGAGTTGCGCGGCAAAAACATCCGCGTCAACGCCATCGCCCCCGGCCCCACGGCCACCGCGCTCTTCCTCAACGGCAAGACGCCCGAGACGGTGGAGCGCATGTCCAGGATGGCACCGCTGGAACGCCTGGGCACGCCAGAGGACATCGCGAGCGCGGTCGCCTTCCTCGTCAGCGACGACTCCGGATGGGTCAACGGCCAAACCCTTCGCGCGAATGGTGGTGTGGTCTAAGCACGCACTCATTGGCGCATCAACAACTTTTCAACCCTCTTCAGAAAGACACACACCATGAAATCCATCATCCTCGTCACCGGCGCCTCCACCGGCATAGGCCAGCTCAGCGCCCGCTCCCTCGCCCAGGCCGGCCACACCGTGTATGCCAGCATGCGCGACACCGAAGGCCGCAACGCGCCCAAGGTGCGTGAACTGCGCGACTGGAGTTTCGCCAAGGGCCTTGATTTGCGCGCCGTCGAACTCGACGTGCTGTCGCAGCCCTCGGCCGATGCCGCCGTGGCCCGCATCCTGGCCGAGCAGGGCCGGCTCGACGTGGTCGTGCACAACGCCGGCCACCTGGTGGTCGGCCCCAGCGAGGCCTACACGCCCGAAGAGATCATCAAGGTGCTCGACACCAACTTCCTGGGCACCCAGCGCGTGAACCGCGCCGCGCTGCCGGCCATGCGCCAGGCCGAAGCCGGCCTGCTGCTGTGGGTCAGCAGCAGCACGGTGCGCGGCGGCTTCCCGCCTTTCCTCGGCCCTTACGCCGCGGCAAAGGCCGCCATGGATTCGATGGCCGTCAGCATGTCCTATGAGCTCGCACGCTTCGGCATCGAAACCTCCATCGTCGTGCCCGGCGCCTTCACCAAAGGCACGGCCCACTTCCCCAGCGCCGGCAAGCCGGCCGACGCGGCCCTCGCCGCCGCCTATGCGCGCTACGACGGCGTGATGGACAAGGTCGGCGAACGCCTCTCGGCCCTGAGCCCGGCCGACGCCGACCCGCAGGCCGTGGCCGACGACATCACCCGCATCGTCGGCCTGCCCGCCGGCACACGGCCCTTCCGCTCGGTGACCGATTTCATCGACGACGGCGCCRCTGAAGTCACCGTGGTGGCCGAACGCGTGCGCGAAGAGTTCGCCCAGCGCATAGGCATCGCCGACATGCTCAAGCCCGTGGTGCGCCGCGCGGCCTGAGCTTGACTTCGAACCGGATGGCGGCGCAGGCCGCCATCCGCTTTCTACCTGCTTCTATATAGAGAGGACCCTCACCATGAACCCCACCCTCGTCCTGGCCCTGGGCCGCACGCTGATGGCCCTGGCCTTCATAGGCCCCGGCGCTTCGCATTTCCTTGATTCAGCCAAACAGCGCAACTACACGGCCGCCGCTGTGGGCGCCGTCGAAGTCGCCGCCGGCCTGGCACTCGCCTTCGGCTGGCAGGTGCGCTGGCTGGCTCTCGCCGCCGCGGCCTTCCTGCTGGTCGACGCCGTCCTCGCCCACAACTTCTGGGCGGCCACACCGCAGGAGCTGCGCAACCAAGTGCTGCATTTCTTCAAGAACCTTGCGCTGGCCGGTGGGTTTGTGCTGCTGGCTTCAGCGGCAACCGCCAGATAAGCGGGTTCGGGCCGAAAGGGGCGCTCGCTGGTCATTACTGGCTTGTATGTATCCAAGAAAAGTATGAAAATACAGATAAATTCTCCAAAAAAGTCTGTAATTTAATATAGTATCGATCCGGTGGCCCGCAAAAACCCTCTCTCCGAACCCCTGGAAGTCACACAATTTGTGACTGAAGTGGGACAGCGCATCCGCCTGATGCGGCGCGCCCGGCGCCTGACCCAGGCAGACCTTGCCATGCGGGCGGACGTGAGCCGCCTCACGGTGATCGCTGTGGAGGCCGGGGCCCTGTCCACACGTTTTTCGGACGTCGCGCGCCTGCTCTGGGCGCTGGATGACCAAAGCCTGCAAGCCGCGTTGGCCGACGCCGCGCAAGACGCCGCATACCAGGAGGCCGCGCGTGACCAGGTGCTGGGCGGCAAGGCACGCCGCGGGGAAAGCGCATGACGCGCAGGGCGCCGGTTTTTCGCTGGGGAAGCGATGCCGCCGGGCAGCGGGTACCGGTGCGGGTAGGTGAACTCACGCAGGAAACCGGCCGCTGGGAGTTTGTGTTTGACACCACCTATCTTGACCAGGGGAAAGCTGCGTTCGAACTGGACCCGGCCTATATCAGGGTCAAGCAGCGTTCGCCTTTCAGCCGCCTGGGCGTTGCACCGCCGCCCGTGTTCTGTGACGTGGCCCTGTCCGGCTGGTCGCTGGACGTGTTGCAAAGGCAGAGGCGCGCGTTGACGGGCAGCGATGAAGCCTGGGGCTGGTGGGAGCGGCTTCTGTATGCGCCGGCCGACGGCTTTGGCGCTTTGTTTGTCGGTCACCTCGCCGACAAACCCCCGTCGGAACAACTGCTTTTTCAGGCGCTGGGCAAGGTCTCGGCCGAAGCCTTGCAACGGGCACAACTGGACAGTTCATCGGGCGCCATGGGCGGCGAGCGGCCCAAAATTGCCGCTCTCTTTTATGACAAAGCCGTGGACAGGCAAGTCCCGGTCATCCTGAAGTTCTCACTGCCAGGCGAGCGCCCCGACACGGTGGTGGCCGAAGCCACTGCGCTCACGTTAGCGCGGGAGTTGGGGCTGAACGTGCCGTCGCATGCCGTGGTGCCGACCAACGATATCCCGGCTCTGCGGATCGCGAGGTTTGACAGAGATCCGGAAGCGATTGACCCGGTGCTGCATTGCGTCAGCGCCGCCACTGCCTTGGGGCTGACGCCGCCGGGCGACCGCGACGACGCCCGCAGAAGCTATCCGCAATTGCGCTCAAAGCTGCGGCAACCCGGCGATGCGTTTGAGCTGTTCCGTCGCATTGTGCTGAATGCAGCCGTCGGCAACAGCGACGACCATCCCTGGAACACCAGCTTGCGCCAGACAGGCCTGGGCGACTGGCAGCTTTCACCTCTGTACGACGTGTTGCCCCACTTTCACCGCCAGGGAACACCGGTTTTCAGCATGGCCATCCGGCGCAGCGGTACGCGCGTGGGCAGCATGGAAAACCTGGTGGGCGCCGGGCTTGAGCTGGCCGGACTTCAAGCCGACGAAGCGCGCGCGGTGATCGAGTCGATCGGCCAACTCGTTCGCACACGCTGGCGCGATGTGTTCGAGCAGCACGCCGGTGGTTTGCCGCAAGCCAGTTCGCAAGACTGGCAGCATGTGTTCGAGCCGCCGCAGGGCGCGTAGGGCCTTGCGCTAGGCTGCCCCTTCGCCCATTCCCGAGGCGAAACGCCCGTCTTCTGCACAAAAAGCCGCGACAGCGCCGATGCGCTGGCATAACCGAGCTGCGCGGCAATCGCTTTGAGGGACTGGCCGCCGCGCAGTTCGGCCTGTGCGATCGCCAGCCGCCAGCAGGCCAGGTAGTCCGCCGGCGTTTGCCCGACCTTCTGCCTGAACAGCAGCGCGAAGGCGCTGCGTGACATGCCGGCCGATTGCGCCAGGCGTTCCAGGCTCCAGGCCTCGCCGGGGTTTTCATGCACGGCGGACAACGCGCGCGCCAGGCGCGGCTCGGCCAGGCCGGCCAGCAGGCCTTCGGGCAGGCCGCCTTCTTGCGGGTTGTCGAGCAGCCAGCGCAGCAACTGCAGCAGCAAGACCTCAAACAGCCGGTCCGCCAGCAGGCGCCGGCCGCAGCGCACCTGCTCCGTCTCGGCAAACAGCAGGGCCAGCGTGTGCTCCAGCCCCTGCACGCGCGCGAGCGGCAGCACCACCAGCGCCGGCAGCGCACGCGCCAGCGGGTGGCTGGCACCGCCGTCAAAGGCCAGCGTCGCGCAGGTGAAGTCGGCGCCTTCCACCGGCGCATTGTGGAAGTCGTGCGCCAGCGGCCGCGGGTAAAACACCAGGCTGGGCTCGCTGACCTCCACCCGCTGCGGCGCGCCGCTTCCGGCGCGGTGCGTCACCACCATGGTCCCGCGGCGCATCACATGCAAAAACCCCAGCCCGGCCTCGGGCGTGAAATGCGTGACGCCGCACAGCGGCCCGTTGTGAAACATATGGGCGCGCACGCGAAAGCGGTCCATCAGGGCGGAAAGCCGGTCTAGTCCTTCGGTCATGGGGTCTGCTTTGCGGGAGTGGATGGCGGGCGAGGGGGGGGTTGTACGATAAGGATGATTTCATGGACGAATTCATCCAAAACGTCCTGATTGTCACGGGAAACTGCTCCCTGTGCAGCGACAGGCCTTTGGGCCGGCGCCGCGCGAGATGTTTCCCTTCAACCCCGACTTTTCAAGGACTCCACCATGTCACGCATCCCATTGATTGACCGCAACGCCACCTCCGCCGACCGCAAGGCCCTGCTCGACCAGGTGAACCAGGCCTTTGGCGCCACGCCCAATATGTTCAAGGCCGTCGCCAATTCACCGGCCGCGCTCCAGAGCATGTGGGGCTCGTTTGGCGCGCTGGGCGGCGGCGTCATCGACGCCAAGCTCGGCGAGCAGATCGCCGTCGCCGTCGCCGACCGCAATGCCTGCGAATACTGCCTGGCCGCCCACACCGCGCTGGGCCGCAAGGCCGGCGTCAGCGCCGAAGGCATGGCCGCCGCGCAGCGCGGCGAGTCCGCCGACCCGGCCACGGCGGCGGCGCTCGCGTTTGCGCTCAAGCTGGTGAACGAACGCGGCAATATCTCCGAGGCCGACGTGCACGCGGTGCGCCAGGCGGGCTTCAGCGACGAACAGGTCGTGGAGATCCTCGCGCACGTGGCGCTCAACCTCTTCACCAACTACGTCAACGTGGCGTTTGCCGTGCCTGTCGATTTCGCGCCCGTCAAGCTGAGCCGCGCCGCGGCCTGACAGCGTTCACGGGTAGAGTCCGGCGCCGGCCGCGAACTCCGCCTTGAACACCTCGGCCACCCAGTCGGCGAAGGCGCGCACCTTGGCCGTCAGGTGGCGGTTGCGCGGGTAGAGCACCATCATGGGCAGGTCTTCAGGCTGCCAGTCGGGCAGCACGCGCACCAGGTCGCCGCTGGCCAGCAGCGCGCAGGTGCGGCGCGTGAGCGGCGGCTGCGACAGGCCCAGGCCGGCCAGCACAGCGCCCATGTGGCTGTCGGCATCGTTGCAGCTGACCCAATGCGGGCGGTGAATTTGCCGCGCATCGCCGCCTCTGGAAAATTCAAACGGAAACACCTTGCCGGTTTTCGCGGAATGGAAGTTCACGAAGCGGTGCTGTTCCAGGTCTTCCAGCGTTTGCGGCGTGCCGTACTTCGCGAGGTAAGAGGGCGCGGCGCAGGTCACCACGCGCAGCCGGCCCAGCGGCCGCGCCACCAGGGTCTCGTCGTGCACCAGGCCGCCGCGTATCACGCAGTCCACGCCCTCGGCCACCAGGTCCACCGGCCTGTCGGTGCTGCCCAGCTCCAGCACCATGTCCGGGTAGCGCCTGAAAAATTCCGGCAGCGCCGGTGAGATCACATGCCGGCCCACGGCGGCCGGCACGTCCACGCGCAAGCGCCCGGCCGGCGTGGCCACTGCGCGGCGCAGCGTGCCCTCGAGTTCGCCCATGTCCTGCAGCATGGCCAGCGCGCGCTGGTGGTAGAGCGCGCCGTCGTCCGTCAGGCTAAGCCGGCGCGTCGTGCGGTTCAGCAGGCGCACGCCCAGGTGGGCTTCCAGCTCCTGCACCGTGGTGGTCACACGCGCCTTGGGCATGTGCAGCGCCGTGGCCGCCGCGGTAAAGCTGCCCAGCTCCACCACGCGGTTAAACACTTCCATCGCTTTGTAGCGGTCAACGCTCATGGTCTGCTTTCTGGTCTTTTTGTTCTTGAATTGGGTAACAGTTATTTTGAATTGCGGCAGTTTATTCTTTTTATTGATGCCAATACAGTCCTTCTACCCGCTCACACAAACACTGACTCCGAATTCACCGAAAGGCTCCCCAATGACCCGCAACATCCTCTCCTCCACCCGCCTGGGCTTTAGCGGCCCGCAATCCGTCTCGGCCATCGGCCTGGGCGCCATGGGCATGTCCGGCATGTATGGCGCCAGCGACGAGGCGCAAAGCATCGCGACCATCCACGCCGCGCTCGATGCCGGCGTCAACCTGATCGACACCGGCGACTTCTACGGCATGGGCCACAACGAGATGCTGATAGGCCGCGCCCTCAAGGGCCGGCGCGGCGAAGCGCTGGTCTCCGTCAAGTTCGGCGCGCTGCGCGACCCGAGCGCCGGCTGGCTCGGCATGGATGGCCGGCCCGCCGCCGTCAAAAACTTTCTGGCCTACAGCCTGCAGCGCCTGGGCACCGACCACATCGACATTTACCGCATCGCGCGGCTGGACCCGAACGTGCCCATCGAAGACACCATAGGCGCCATCGCCGACATGGTCAAAGCCGGTTTTGTGCGCCACATCGGCCTCAGCGAAGTCGGCATCGAAACCATCCAGAAAGCCCATGCCGTGCACCCGATTACCGACCTGCAGATCGAATACTCGCTGCTCAGCCGCGGGCCCGAGGCCGAGATCTTTCCCGTGCTCAAGCGCCTGGGCATAGGCGTCACGGCCTACGGCGTGCTCTCGCGCGGCCTGCTGTCGGGCTCCAAACCCACGGGCCCCGGCGACTTCCGCGCCCACCTGCCGCGCTTCACCGGCGACAACGCCGTCAAGAACCTGCAACTTGTCGACGTGCTGCAGCAGCTCGCCGCCGGCCTGGGCGCCAGCGCCTCGCAGGTGGCGATCGCCTGGGTGCTCGCGCGCGGCAAGGCCCTGGGCCTGGACATGGTCGCGCTGGCCGGCTCGCGCACGCTGAAACAGCTTGATGAGTCACTGGGCGCGCTCAAGCTCACGCTCAGCGCTAAGGACCTCCAGCGCATTGAAGCCGCACTGCCTGTCGATGCCGTGGCCGGTACGCGGTATGGGGCCGAGCAGATGGCGCATCTGGACAGCGAGAAATAAGACCGGCTCTAGACACGGTCAGACCGGCGTGTTGCCCGTGCCATTCCAGCCTTCCACATTGACGGCGTAGCGCGTTGCCTTGCCAACGCCTATCACCGTGAGCAAGCCGTGTTGCTGCAATTCCGTGAGGTCGCGGGTTGCCGTTGCTTTGGAAGTGCCGGTAATCTTGCTGTATTTGTCGGCCGTCATCCCGCCCAGAAAACCGCCGTCGCCGGCCTCCAGCAGGCGAGCCAATACCTTGCTCTGCCGTTCATTCAGGGCAAAGCCGGAGGCACGCAGGCGGAACGCCGTCTTTTGCAGCGCCTGTGCCACCACGGCTTGCGACCTGAGGCAGCAGGCCGTGAAGGCGTGCACAAACCATTGAACCCAGGGCGTGGCGTCCAGGCCGCCCCGCTGTGCCTGGTTCAACGCGTCGTAGTAGGCCTCCCTTGACTCGAACATCTGCCGCGAGAGCCCGAACAGGCGCGCCGATGAACCTATGTCCTGGGCGAGCGCCATGTCGACGATTGCCCGGCCGACCCGGCCGTTGCCGTCTTCAAACGGGTGTATCGACTCGAACCACAGGTGCGCGATGGCGGCGCGTGCGATGCCATTGATGGAAGGGGCGGCCGGCTGGGCCGCCGTGCGCTGCGCGGGGCGCGTGTCTTCAAACCAGGCCAGGAACAGCTGCATCTGCGCCGCGACGTCGCCCGATGCCGGCGCGATGTAGTGCACCTTTTCCCGGCCCAGGGGGCCGCTGACGATTTGCATCTCGTCCGCATGGTCGCGGTAGCGCCCCACGGCGACCCTGCGCAGGCCCGATGTGCCGCCGGGGAACAGGGCCGACTGCCAGCGGCACAAGCGGTCTTCATCCAGCACGGCTTGATAGCCGTCCGTCGCGTCCTGCATCAGCTCGATCAGTCCTTCCACGTGGCGGTCCTGCGTGGGCAGGTCCGCCAGTCCCAGCCGGCGGCACACGGAAGACCGCACCGCGTCCAGGTTCAATTTTTCACCTTCAATGGCCGCCGTGGCCATGGCCTCCTGAACCCACAACTCGCCGGTGATCGCCTGCGCCTCCGCCAAGCCTATGGCCTGCATCTGCCCCAGCAGCCGGCCTTGTTCCAGGCGCGCCAGATTCAGCTCATGCTCAAGCGCGCCGGCGTCGAACACCAGCGCTGGCCAGCCCGGCTGTTGCCATATATAGGCGGCCTTGGGAAACGAGGTTTGGGAGGGCATGAGCCGTATTTTAGCAAATACGGCTCACTTTTTGAGCCGCATCTTGGAAAATGCGGCTCAAATCAGTCTTTGAGCCTCGATGGCGGCGGGCGGAGCACGGGTTATGAACTGGCCTTGCTCTCCCCCGAGTCCGCTCCCTCCCCCGCTGGGGGAGGGCTGGGGTGGGGGCCCGCCGGCCTTTATTAAATACATACAGCGAACCTCAAGCGCCGGCAGCCCCCATCCCTGCCTTCCCCCAGCGGGGGAAGGAGTAAGAAGTTCAAGCCACCCCCTGCCCCGCAAAGCGCCTGCGGTAATCCTTGGGGCTCACGCCCAGGCGCCGCGCGAAGGCGCGCCGGAAGCCGTCCACATTGGCATAGCCCAGCGAATCAGCGAGCTTTTTGACCGGGACTTCGGAAGCTTCCACCTGGCGCCGCGCCTCGTCGATGCGCGCCGCCTCCACAAAGGCCGCGGGTGTCACGCCGGTGGCCGCGCGGAACACGCGCGCGAAGTTGCGCTCGCTCATCGCGGCGCGTTCGCACAGGGCCGGCACCGAGAGGTCCGCGCCCAGATGCGCCAGCACATAGTCCTGGATCTCGCGCACCACCGACTTGTCCGCCGTCTGCGCCGCCAGGTGCGCGCTGAACTGTGACTGCCCGCCCGGCCGCTTCAGGAACATCACCATCTTGCGCGCCACCTTCAGCGCGATGTCGCGCCCATGGTCTTCCTCCACCAGGTGCAGCGCCAGGTCCATGCCCGCCGTCACGCCGGCCGAGGTGTAGGTGTTGCCGTCTCTCACGTAAATCGCATCGGCCTCCACCCGCAGCGCGGGAAAGCAGGCGGCCAGCCGCTCGGTCGAGTTCCAGTGCGTGGCCACGCGTTTGCCGTCCAGCAGGCCCGCTTCCGCCAGCAAAAAAGCGCCCGTGCAGACCGATCCCAGGCGCCGCACCGAGCGCGCCTGCCGCTGCAGCCAGGCGCTGGTCTCGGGCTTGCCCGCCAGTTCTTCGGGCAGCGGGCTGCCGGCCACCAGCAAGGTGTCTATGCGGCTGCGGTGGTCGTGGATGGTGCTGTCCACCACCATGCGCATGCCGTTGCTGCCCTTGAGTTCGCCGGCCTGCGTGCCGATCAGCTGCAGCCGGTAGGCGCGCGGATTGCCCAGCTGCTGCGCGGCCTCGGCAAAAACGTCGGCCGGCCCGATCACGTCCAGCAACTGGACACGCGGGACGGCGAGTATGCAAACCTGGCAGGTGGCGGACATGGGGGCCTCTTTGGCGGGATCGGCTGCTTTTGCGGCCTTGCAAAAAACCAGCATAGCCGAAAATAGCCTACACGACAAATCCAGCCAACCTTTTCAGACCCCCAGCAGACCCCAAGGCCTCGATGAACACGACCACCGCCTCCACCGCAAGCTCTCCGGCTTTCCCCGCGGGTGCCTATTCCATACGCCAGCTGCCCATCAACCTCTACGGCGCCGTCATGGGACTGGCCGGCATGGCGCTGGCCTGGCGGCTCGCTGTGCCGGCCTTCGGCGCGCCCGCCGCCGTCGGCGAAGCCATGGGCTTTTTCGCGCTGGCCGTCTTCGTTGCGCACTCGGCCGGCTACCTGGCCAAGCTCGCGCTGCATCCCGATGCCGTGCGCCGCGAATTCACCGACCCGGTCTCCGGCAACTTCTTCGGCCAGTTCGCGATTTCATTGCTGCTGCTGTCCTCGGTGCTCATGCCCTACGGCCAGGCTTTCGCGCAAGGTTTGTGGACGGCCGGCCTGGTGGTGACCTTTGCGCTGGGCCTGCTCACCGGCAGCCGCCTGCTGCAGGGCAGGCTGGCCGCCGCCCACATGCTGCCGGTGTGGATCATTCCCGGCGTCGGCGTGCTCGACATCGGCGTCACCGGCGGCCACATGCCCATGGCCTGGGCCGGCGAGATCAACCTGCTGGCTATGGCCGTCGGCGCCATGGTCGCGCTGGTGCTGTGGACGCTCATCATTCACCGCCTGGCCCACGGCGAGCCGCTGCCCCTGGGCATGCGGCCTTCGCTGATGATTTTGATGGCGCCCTTTGCCGTCGGCTTCCTGGCCTGGGTCAACGTCTTCGGCCAGGTCGACCGCTTCGCCGGTGCGCTGTTTTACTTCGCGCTGTTTGTCTTCGTGGTGGTCTCGCCCAAGGTGTTCCGGCGCGACGTGCCCTTCTCGCCCGGCTGGTGGGCCGTCAGCTTCCCCATGGCCGCGCTGGCCAGCGCCGCCATCGTCTATTCAGAGGCGCGCGGCGGTGTGGTGCTGCATGGGCTGGCCGGCCTGCTGCTGGCGATGTTGACGCTGGCGCTGGCCGTGCTCACGGTGCGCACCTTGCACTGGGTGTTCAGCGGCAAGCTGTTCGCCGCTTAAGCAGAGCCTAGATGACATTCTTCTCAACCAGAGTCTCGCCGCGCAGTAGCCGTTGCGCCGCCAACGGCGACAAATCCAGGCTGGTGTAGCGCCCGTCGCAAATCCACTCCGCGATACCGCGCCCCACGGCCGGCGATTGCTGCAGGCCGTGGCCGCTGAAGCCGTTGGCCAGCAGCAGATTCGGCAAGGCCGGGTGCGGGCCCAGCAGCGCGTTCTGGTCATGCGTGTTGTATTCGTAATAGCCGGCCCAGGCGCGCTGCAGGCGCAGCGCCTCAAAGCCCGGCACGCGGTGCGCGAGTGTCAGCCAGGCCTGGTCGAAGAGTTCATAGTCCACCTCGAGCGGCGCATCGTTGTCGTCTGTGCCTTCAGCGGGCGGCAGGCCGCAGATCCAGATGTCGCCTTCAGGCCGGAACCACAGGCCGCTGGTGTCTATCACCAGCGGGCAATCGGGCGTCTTCGCGGGGCTGGCAAACGCATACACGCAGCGCCTGCGCCCATACACCGGCAAGTCCAGTCCCGTGCCGGCCATCAGCGGCCGCGCCCAGGCGCCCGCCGCATTCACCGCCCAGTCGCAGGGCAGTTGCGCGCCGCCCTGCAAGCTCACCGCGTTCACGCGGCCCGCCTTGTGCGCAAAACCCGTGGCCTCGGCCTTCAGGTACTTCACACCGAGGCTGCGCGCTTTCTGCTTGAAGGCCATCAGCAGGCCGTAGCCGTCAAACCAGCCTTCACCGCTCAGGCCCAAAGAGCCCAGCGCGAGGTCGTCCACGTTCAGCCACGGAAAGCGTTGCCGCAATGCGTCGGGTTCGAGCAATGCCACCTCCACACCGAGCGCGCGCTGCGTCGCATGGTTCTCGCGCAAGGTGGCCGCGCCGGCCTCCGTCGCCAGGTACAAATAGCCGCGCTCCGCCAGCCCGATCTCGGGCACGTCGCCGTCCACGGCCAGGTGCTGTTTGATGTTGCGAAGGAATTCAATGCCGAACTGCGAGACCGCGATGTTCACCGGCTGCGAGAACTGCTGGCGAATCGAACTCGCCGACAGCGCCGACGAAGCCTGCGCGTAGGTCGGGTCGCGCTCCAGCACCGTGATCTCGCCGGCAAAACGCGGATGGCTCGCGAGGAAATACGCAATCGCGCTGCCCATCACGCCACCGCCTGCGATGACGATTTTTTGTGGAGGTGTGGTGTTGCCCATGTCGTTCAATCTTGTCCTGCGTTCCCGATGCGCCTCATCCTACATGCGGCGCAGCTAGCCCGCGCATTTGTCGCCGCACAGCGACAAAACATGTAAAGCGTGGGCCGCAAATGCAAGCTTGTGTGTGCCGGGTCAACAGCGCCGCGTGCAGGCCGTTGAACACGAGGCTACCGTGACAACAACGGTCCAAGCTTCAATCCATCCTGAAAGGACTTTCTCATGAACAAACTGCTCGCTACCCTGATCGCCACCCTGTTCGTCGGCGTTGCTTCCGCGCAAACCCCCGCTCCCGTTGCACCGGCTGCTCCGGCCGCCACGAAAGCTGAAGTCAAGGCAGAAGCCAAGGCCGACAAGGCCGTCGCCGGCGCCGTGAAGAGCGAAGCCAAGGTCGATGCCAAGGCCGACGCCAAGGTTGAAAAGGCCGAAGCCAAAGCCGCTGAGAAAAGCAGCAAGGCCGATGCCAAGGCCGCCAAGGTGAAAGCCAAGGCTGAAGCCAAAGCCGCCAAGGCAGACCCCGAAGACAAAACCAAGGCCGAAGCCAAAGCTGAAAAGACCGGCGTCAAGGCCGACACCAAGGCCGCTTCCACCAAGGTTGACGCCAACGCCAAGGTCGACTCCCTGAAGGTCAAGACCGACGCCGACAAGGCCAACGCCAAGCTCGACACCAGCGCCGCCAAGGGCGAAGCCAAGGCTGACGTGAAAGCCGCCGCCAGCAAGTAATGGCGCAACATGGGCCGCTGGTCATTGATCGGCGAGCCCAACAAAAAAAGGGGGCAGGTTTATCACCTGCCCCCTTTACTTTTTGCGCTTCGAATCCTGCGCCGGTTCGCGTTCCTCAGCCCTTCTCCAGCTGCTGCTTCGCATGGCCCGCGCCCGGCCCCGTCGGCGCCAGTTCCAGGTAAGCGCTGAAAGCCTTCTTCGCCTTCTCGCCGTCGCCGGCCTTCGCATGGGCATCGCCCAGGTTCAGGTAGGCGACCGCGCGCGAAGGGTCCATCTTCACGGTGTTCTCGAACCAGCGCGCCGCTTCCTTGAACTTGTCCTGTTTGAAGTAGACAAAGCCCAGGTTGTTCGCGGCCAGCGCGAAGTCGGGGCGCAGCTTCAGCGCCTCGGTGAACTGCGCTTCGGCTTCGGCATAGCGTTTTTCCTTGTAGAGCTGCAGGCCGCGGTCGTTGGCGCGCTGCGCCAGCTGGCGCGCCGAACTCGGCACGGCCAGCGGCGTGACGATCTTCTGCTCGCCGCCCTGCAAGTCCTTCACCACCACCGTGGCCGATGCCGGCAAGGTAGCGGGGCTGTCGCCCGAGGTGCTGGGCGCGGCGGCAACCGCCGGCGGGCGTGTCGCGTCCAGCTTGCTGTTCAGCGCGATGGCGTCCAGCGGCAGCTGGCTGGTCTGCGCGCTCAGGAACTCGGCCTCCGCCGGCAGCGCGAACACAAAGTCGCCGCCCTCCGAACCCGGGAGGCTGCCGAAGGCCGGCGTCTGCCGCGACACCGCGGCCACCGCCGGCGCCACATAGGCGGCCAGCTCCGTCGCGGTGATCAGGCCGTCGCCGTTGAGGTCGGCCTTGCCCGTCAACGCCTGCAGCAGCGTCCAGGTGAACACCGAATGCCCGTTGGGCCCGCCGTCGGCCACCAGCTGGTCGGCGCCGCCCGCCGTCAGCATCTGCCGGCCCAGGCGTTTGGCGTTGTCGCGCAGGAAGTTGCCCGAGCCCGCGCCGCGCGTCAGCCCCAGGCCGCTGTAGCAGGCGTCCATCACAAACAGCACGTGCTTGGCCGTCAGGCTCTCGGCGATGTTCTGCAGCTCCGTCATCGGCACCGCATCGGTTGCGAGCTTGTTCGGATCCGAATCGGCCGGGATGATGTAGCCCAGGTCGCGGCCCGAACTGAGCTGGCGCGTCGCGCCATGGCCCGCGAAGAACACAAACAGCCGGTCGTTCTTTTTCATGCCGCTGCGCGCCAGCTTGTCATGAAACGCGCCCAGGATGCCGGCGCGCGTCGCCTCGCGGTTCTCCAGCGACAGCACGTGGTCCGCGCTGAAGCCAAAGCGCTGCACCAGCGCCTCGCGGATCGCCCGCGCGTCGCGCACCGCATACTGCAGCTTGGGCCAGTTTGCATAGTCGTCGATGCCGATCACGATGGCCCATGAATCGCTGTAGCCCGGGTTGGCCGCCACCGGCGCGGGCGTGGCCGTGTTGTTGTTGCCGCCCTTGGCCACGCTGAAGCCATTGCCGTCCCAGCCCGCGAACTGGTAGCCCTCGGCCGACAACCGGTCCAGAATCGCCGGCAGCGCTTTCACCGTGCGCTCGTGGATGTCGTGGAACAGGATGATGCCGCGGCCCTCCTTGTCCACCGTGCGCAGCACGCGCTCCACGATGGAGCTCGGCACCGGGTCGGCCCAGTCCAGCGAATCGATGTTCCACATCACCGACCGCAGCTGCGCGCCCGACAGCAGGTCCAGGCCCTCGTCATTGCGCGCGCCGTAGGGAAATCGGAACAGCGGCGAACGCCGCGCGTCCACCGCTTTCAGCAGCTCGTCGGTGCCCATCACCTCCGACTTCAGGCCCTCACCCTTGAGTTTGGACAGCTGCGCATGCGTCATGCTGTGGTTGGCCAGCGTGTGGCCAGCCTCCAGCAGCTTGCGGCTCACGTCGGCGCGCGGGCCCAGCTTGGTCTTGCCGTCCGCCGCCACCGTGCCCAGGTTGCTGCCCACCTGGAAGAAGATGCCCGGTGCGCCGTATTGCTTGAGGATGGCCGCAATCTCCGCCGTGTACACGCCGTGCGGGCCGTCGTCAAAGGTCAACACGATGGTCTTGGGCGGCAGGCTGTAGCCGAACACCTCGCCCTCTTCCTCACCCTTGGCCTTGCGTGTGGGCGCCTTGGGCGCCGGGTAAGGCATCACCACGCCGAAGTCCTTCAAAATCTGCGCGCGTGTGTACAGCTTCTTGAGGCTGGCCACATAGTCTTCCCAGCGCTCGCGCTTGAGTTCAATCGCGCGCGGCTCAAAGCGGCCGAACACCAGGCGGATTTCCTTCTCGTAGTTGCGCTCGATTTCCTGCAGCGCGTCCAGGTCCTCGCCGATGCGCTTGTGCAGCTTGATGGCCGGCAGCGAAGAGTCCGCCGCCACCGCGGCCTGCAGGCTGCGCAGCAGTTCGCGAAACGCCAGGCGGTCCGCGTCGAACAGGCTCTTGTCGCTCTCGATGTAGTCCAGCAGGCCGGCCACCGCGTCAAAACGCTGCGCGTTGCCCGAGGCCGCCAACGCCGCCATCTGCGCCTCCAGCGCGGCCACGCGCTCGCGGTTCTCRTGGAACAGGCCCTGGCCCACCTGGTTGGCCATGGCGCGCTCGTTCACGCCCAGGGCTTTTTCGTCGGCGAACAGCACGATGATCTTGCGGTAGCCGGCCAGCAGCTCCTGCATGCCCGCCAGCAGTTTGCGGGTGTCCAGCGGCTCGGCGGTCGCCACCGCCACCGCGGCAACCGCCACCTTGTCCTGCTTGCCGCGCCAGGCCCGGCTGTCCAGGCCGATCACGACGGCCGTGCCCACGGCCAGCAGCAGTACGGTTCCCGTGGCCGCCAGGGCCAGTTTTGTTTTTGGTGTCATGGTGTTGTAGTTATGGCAAGCCCGGCCGCGCCGGGTGTTGGTTCAATCGCCCTCCGGCGCGCTCCCTGTGCGGTGGATCATAGCTTTGCGCCGTGGGTGGGCGCTTTGATTCAACTCCCTCCCCCGCTGGGGGAGGGCAGGGGTGGGGG
>NZ_JBFUBU010000041.1:0-45117 GCF_056405595.1 Polaromonas sp. P1_G1 | reverse complement strand
GCTCCCGATTGCCCCGTCCTGGCTGGGCCGAGGAGCGCAGAGACAAGCGGATCAGGGCTGGCGTTGTTTGAGCCGAAGGCGAGTTTAGCCAGACCCCGCTTGGCTCGAGCACCGCAGGTTGCCCGAAGCGCAGCGTAGGGACCCAGACTGCGGGTCGCCTTTCTTTTGCTTACTTTTCTTTGGCGAAGCAAAGAAAAGTGAGTCGCATGCCGGGCGACTCCCGGCCAGCAATCCTATGCAGAGGGCGCGCCGCCGGGAGTAAGCCCCGGCTACGTCGAGCCGCTCCCCGGCAGGTCGCCTTCATACCTCGCCAACTCAACCCAAAAAACACTCCCCCCGCCTTGGCGCGCAGCCATCCCAACAGGATGCCCCAGCGCCTGGCTCAGCCGGTAGATGGCCGCCAGCTCCAGGCCGAAGCCCTCGGCCGTGCCTTGCTGCGGAATGCCCTGCACAAAGGTTTGCTGCCGTTCATGCGCGATGCCGGTGCCCGTGTCCCAGAGTTCTATGCGCCAGCGGCCCTGGCGTTGCCGCGCCGCCAGCAGCACGCCGCCGCCGTGCGTGTTGCGCAAGGCATTCGACAGCAGGCTGCCCACCAGCCGCGCCAGCAGCACTGGGTCCGACAGCGCGCGCCCCGCAGCGGTGCGCGTGCGCAGGCGCAGGCCTTTTTCGCGCGCCAGTGGCATGTGCTCTTCGGCCAGCGTGTGGATCAAGGCGGCCAGGTCCACCGGCTGCAACTGCACGTTCAGCGAAGCCGGGTCCAGCCCCGCCAGGCTGAACAGCGACTCGAACAGCTCGTCGATCTTGTGCGTCGAATCGCCGATCTTGCGCGCGATCTGCACCGCGAACTCCGGCTCCCTCGTCAGCCAGTCGGCATACAGGCCCAGCGCATGCACCGGCAGGCGCAGCTCATGCGCGGCGCTCGCGATAAAGCGCGTCCTCACCGTCTCCGCGTCCGCCACCGAGCGTTTGCGGTCCTCCAGCGCCTTGATCAGCTGCTGGCGGTCGAACTGCAGCTCCAGGCTGATGCGCAGGGCCTGGTACATGCGGCGGCCCGTCACATGCGCCACCCACAGGAAGACCAGCACCACCATCATCTCCGCGCCGGTGTCCAGCACCGACGGTACGCCGCCCTGCAGGTCCATGCGCCAGACCAGGGCCGCCAGCACCGAGGCGCCCAGGCCGTTGCAGTAGGCCGAGAAAGTCCGCAAGCACGGCGGCGACGAAGACACCGCGGTCGCCGCGATAGCCGACAGGATCAACATGCAGATGAACTGCTCCTCGACAGGCGCCCGGTGGTAGACCACAAACATCAGCGAACCCCAGACCACCGCGCTCAGGGGCCAGGCCCATCCATGCAGCGACATGAACTCCCGCAGCGCCACGCCGTCGGCCTCCGCCAGCCGTTGGCGGTAGGCATGCAGGATGATGTAACGCAGCATCGTTATCGAGCCCGCGGCCAGCGTCCACACCCAGAGGCCCCAGGGCTCCACATGCGGGTACAGCGTGACCACCACCACCATGATCACCAGCACGGCCGCATGCAGCGTCGGCTGCGCATGGCGCATGAAGGTGTGGGCCAGCTGCACGTTGACCCAGGCCTCGCGCGGGCTCATCGAAGGGCGCTTCCGGAAGCGGCTGGCGGGGTGGGCGTCATGGAGAGAAAATTTTTCCGTGGGCGGGTAGAGACGGTAGGGGCGGTAGAGGCGTGTGCAACCACACTATCAACGATTTTCCCTTGTGCGCCGGGTGGGCAGAAGAGGGCGGGGGTGGGGGTTCTACTTATCCAGCTTACGGACATCCGCCCCGGCCTCCGCCGGGGAAAGTCTTCCTGGAGACATTTTTTGCGAGGTTTCAGGCGTGCGGCGCGCGGCCCTTGCCGGCGCGCCGTGGTCCATGGGTTTAACGGCAGCCGGGGTGCGAAAGTGTTGTCTGCCCGTTGACGCCACCCTGATCTTGCCAGTGTAGGCGCGCTTGAACGAGCTGCCTTTGGTAGTCATTGGCCGGGGGCTACAGCGGTGGAATGCATACCTTTTTATTCCTGGCGATCCGGCAAATGAGGGGTGATTGTGGTCCTCTGATACCTTGGTACGGGCGGCTCGGAACTTTTGAGGTATGAGCCGCTGGATGTCCTGGATAAGATGTGGCTTGTCGGCCAGAAGCGGACGCCTGCGCTTCAGAAATCCTTGTGGGAATCATCGGCCTGGCTGGAATCATTTAACTATTAAAAAATTAGCTCGGGAGGCTAACGATGACCCTATCGCCGTATTTGTTCGCAATGGCTCTCGCTTTGCCGCTGATGAGCATCGCCCAAAGTCGCTTCGAAGTTTCCGCCGATGGACACCAGGTGCTGGACCGGCAAACGAACCTGGTCTGGAAACGGTGCGCCGAGGGCCAGGGCTGGAACGGATCGGCGTGCGCGGGCCCCGCCAGCAAGTTCACATTTGATGCGGCAACGGCCGTGACGGCCGATCCCTCAGCGTGGCGCGTTCCCGGCGCCAAGGAACTCTTCAGCATCGCGGGGGCGGGCGATGCAGGGCAAGTGCCCGAGGTGAATCCCCTGTCCGAAAAACCGGGCCTGGCCTTCTGGACATCGACACCGCAGGCCGCCGCGCCCCAGATGACCGCCTGGATTGTCGATCTGGGCTCGGCGACGACCTTGCCATCCCTGAGAGGCGCAAGCAATCCCGTACGGATGGTTCGCTCTGACGCATCGCCGGCCACCAGCGAAAAGTCGCCGAACGACAGGGGCGTGAGTTTCAGAACGGTCACCGGTCCGGACGGGCAAGCCTATGCCCGAACCGAATGCGTTCTCGACGCCGTCACAGGGTTGACCTGGGAAGGCAAGCCTGCGGACGGCAGTTTCAGGGACAAGGCCAACAGGTACACCAACTTCGACAATCCGGACAAGGCGCAGGTGATGATTTCCAATGCACCGTCGCATCCCTCGCCGGATCAGATAACGGCGGCAAGCAACGCCCTTGCTTACGTCAAGGCGGTGAATGCGGCAAAGCTGTGCGGGCGTTCCGACTGGCGCCTGCCATCAATGGCTGAACTGCATGATCTCGTGAGTTTCGGCAGGGCAACGCCGCCAATGCTTGACCCGGCGTGGTTCCCCAATACACCCACACAGTTCTTCTACTGGACGTCCGAGGCATATCCCACGTTCCCCACGTCGGCCAGAATATTGAATCTTGCCTTGGGCGGGGCCCGGGCGACATCGCGCATGACACCGGGCTATGTTCGGCTCGTCCGCTGATGTCGTGCGAGGCGGGCTTGCGCCGCGCGCCCGTGTATGTGCGCCCGAGCTTGGTGCAGCTGCAGTTGCGATGACCGCGGCCGGCCAGAATCCGGCAGAAGCCTCGCACGCCGGTGCGGCTTCATGATCACTCTATTCACCGAGGGGGACTCTTTATGAACATGCTCGCACGTATCCTTGTTTTCATCGTCCTCTTTGGGGTCCTGGCGACCGCAATCGGAGGTGTAGGCGGAATTACGTGGGGCTTGTTGTTAGCGTTCATCGGGACGGTGTTTATCCACAGTCACATGAAGGAACGGCGTGAGAAGTTGACGGGTGGAACCGGCCCCGACCAAGCGGTCTCCTCGGCTGCTGCACCCGATCCCGCCGCCGCACCGGTTCCGGGCGCCACCGCGGACCACAGCCTCCACTGGGCACGTTGGACTTTCGTGCTGATGCTGGCTTGCGTTTTCCTGTTCCCTGAGTCCGTAGGCAAAGAGTACGCGCTCTATCGATTGGCTGTGTTGCTTGTGCTCTTCATCGTCTTTCACCTTCAGCTGGGCCGCGCCGCTGCATCGATGGGTCGCAGTTGGGCCGTGTTCGGTCTCCTGCCGCTTCTGTTGCCGGTGCTTGGGGGACTGATTTCGTTCGGTGTGCTGTGGCAGGTCGGACCCGGGAAGGCGAGCGCGGATTCGACGAAGTGAGATGCGGACAACATGGGAGCCCTGAATTTCAAGATGGATTCAGTAAGTGGATCCGCTTCGGCCCTTTGAGTGACTACTGAAGCATTTATATTTGCCGCGCATGCAATTCATATCTTCTTATCCTGGCCCGTTCTTGATGTTGGCTCTGCTGGCACTGGCCATCCTGGTGGTCGCGTCTATGGCTATGCTCGTCAAAATGCTGCCGCCTGGAAATCGACTGCGTCAGGAAGTTGAGTCATTTATGCGTTGGCTCAAAGCCAATCCCGAACTCGCGGAAAAACGTTTTAGGCATGGTGCATTCATCCTTTTGATGGTTTTTTTCGTGGCTCTTACATTGATTTATTCGTAGCACTCGCAACTTGTCGCGACTACCTGCGCGATGGCCGCTATCGGCCAGAATCGAACATTCTCACAATCCCCAATGGAATACATAGACGCAATCTGGAAACACTTGTTCGATGAATATCCGGTTCGACTGGTATCGGAGCTCGGGGAAGATCGTTATGAACTTCGGAAGCTGGAGTTTTTCAGGGATGGCACTGTGGATGTTGTTGACGGCACGCGTGAGACCTTGCGAACCGGGCTTGGGACGGCTGCGGTGCCTACCGTGGTCGAGATAAATCAAGACCCCGAGTTTGAAGCGGTGACAATCAGTGCAGCCGATTTCGAGGCCTTGTGGCTTGAGTATGCGCGCCCCTCCGCACATTGACACAAGGCGGAATTCGGCCAGATGTGGACAGTGCTGTAGCGCGAACGCGAGGAGAAAAAATGTTCGGATTCTTCAAACCCAAGTCCAGGCCGACGCACCCATACAGCAAAGAGGCCGAGCCTGAGCGTTACGTTGGCAAGCCGCTGCTGGTCCTGCTGGAAAACTTCGTTTTGCACAGCATCGGCGAGTTATCGCCGGAGAAGGACGCCCTGATGGCGAAGGTCGTGCAAAAGGCGTACGGAGGAGGCGAGTCATGGGTGGAGACACTAAAGCATGAGCTCAAGCTTGGAGATTCGATCGAGGAAAACCTGGTGCGGCTATGGCATACCAACAAGGACACTGCCCGCCGGGAAGCTGTCGAGCTTCACCCGATCCAGTTTGCAAAGATGATCGCCGACACGAATTTCGCGCCGCTCATTCAGCCATCCCGCTGATGGGGCCGCACTCTTTTCTTGCTCATTGGGGGCCTGCTTCGGCCCATCAAGTCACGGTGACCATGGCATCAATCGGCCAAAAAGCGAAATTTATGCAGATCAGACCCTTTCAGCACGCCGATGCTTCAGACGCGTATCGACTTTTAACGGCAAATGGTTGGCAACATCGAATTCCTTCAGTGGACTATCTGCAGGAACTGGTCGCCGCGTCGCAGAGAGTCATCGTCGCTGTGGACGGGAGCCAAATCGTCGGATTCGCGCGGGCCATTACGGACGGCTTGTCCAATGGCTATCTTTCCATGGTTGTGGTGCAAGAATCTTGCCGGGGCCAAGGCATCGGCACCCAGCTGGTTGAGCGCATCGTCGGTGACGAGCCTCACGTGACGTGGGTGCTTCGCGCGGGGCGCGAAGGAGCGCAGGAGTTTTTTTCCAAAATGGGCTTCACGGCGTCTGCGGATGCGATGGAACGCGTGCGTCGGGGGGCTGCCAGATGATCGCTTTGGGCCCCGAGCGGCCACCGGTAAGATGACCGTTTTTGGCCAGAAGCGGACATTCAAAATATGCCAAAACACACGCTGTATGCCTACGTCGATGGATCTGATCTGCTGGAGATCGAAATAGCGCTCGAGAAAAAACTGGACGACCTCGTTAAGCGTACGTCCTGGAAATGCGGTATTCCGCGAGTCGTAAATCAACGAAAGGCAGCGGCTGGCCTTCAAGAGGGTGACCTGCCGTTGTGGGATATCGGGCTTAACTTTGATCTGCCGGATGTGGGGCAAGAGCCCGACGGATGGTTCTCGGATGTTGAACGCATCGCGGGCATCGCCGGGCAACTTCATGCTCTATTTGATCGAGATTTCGTGATTGGTATTGCCGACACCAAAACAGGATTAACCGAGGATCTCTTTGACATTGATTCGGCTGCACCCGACTTGACGGAACTGCGCCAAATCATTGGCGCCGGGCTTAAAGGCTAGATTTTGCTTTGGGGCCGTTCCAGTCACAGTTGCCGTGGATGCACGCAAATATCGGAGGAGGACCATGAAAAAAATGATCGCACTCGCCTGCATGGCCCTGTCCGCGCTGGCAATGCACGGCAACCTGTCCGCTCAACAGGGACCCCGGTCCACCGGTGAGTATTACCGTGACCTGGGCGTCATTTTTGGCATCATCGAAGCCGTCCGGGAAATCGCCGACATCTGTTCGGAAGAGTTTCCAGAGACCAGCGATGACAATGAAAAGCATTACCAGCTCTGGCGCACCAGTCAGCTGGATCTTTTAGAGGAAGTCGAGCGGCATCGGACCAAAATTCTGGAGAATCCTGTTCTGGGGGCTCAATACAAACGCGATCTGTACAACCGGAATCTCACGTTTAAAACAAACCAGAGACGCGCCCTGGCGGCGGATGGAGCGGCGACGTTCCGAGCCCGTTGCAACGCGTACGGTGATATGACCGCCTTGCCGCAATGGGACCTGGAGACATCGTTTGCGGGGCACATAGCGGCCATGCGTCGCGGACCACCACAATGATTTTCCAGGAAGATGCTGGCACCAAGGTAATCGTGTCGGACTCGACCGGAAGCGGACGTTGGTTGCGGATAGATGAGACTTTAATGTGGTCTGGAGGGATTTGATGAAAGGTGCAACAACCAAGCGCTCACGGCCAAAAAACAGGCTCACGATGTTTCGCATCGCGTGCGTAGCGCTCATCGTTCTTCCGCCGCTTATTCCACATGCGCAGGAGAATTTCTCGGGCAAGGAGCTCACCCGCCGCTTGCTAACCATCACCGCAGCCGACTTGCAAGAAAGTCCGCTCTATCCCTCGCTCAGTCGCAAGCTCGGCATCGTTCTGCAGCCGCAGCGCGAGCTTGGCGGTGCCGGCTATTCCACGCGGATGACGCGGCTGGCAAAGGGTCCTTCCCTGATGGGCGAGAAGACCTTCCTCTACAGCATTCCTGTCGATGGCGGCTGGCGGACCTCCTTGAATGTCGCCATCGCGGAAGGCGGAACCTGCGTTTCTTTGGCTGAGGCAGCGGCGCACGCTTCGTGCGGGAAGTCGGAGCCATATACCGCACCGAACACACTTGCGGTGCGTACACCTGGGCCGCACGGGATGGCGTGCCCCATCCAACAGGGGCGCGATGTCAATGCGAAGTTTTACGCGCCAGATCGCGCTTGCATCACGGATGTACGCATTTCCGTCGATTGAACTCGCGGCAGCGCTGAGCCGATGTTCGATTTTGGCCTCACCGCCAATGCTGTGTTCCGTTTGCCTTCAACCTTAAACCAGAGAAGTCCCATGCCTGAAACTGCACGCCCGGAAGGGACTCCAGAACCACCCATCGCACTGGTCTTCGCAATCGTTGCGGCTTCCTGTCTGGCAGGCGGAACACTCGTCTTTTTTGACGGGGAAATCAGCCTTGTGATCCTGGCCCAGCTGCTGAATCCTGGGCGCGATACCTTCTACGGGGCTGGCTTGGCGAGTCCTGTCGGGATTTACCACTTTCGGTTCGGGCTCTTTTGCGCGGGCAGCCTGTTCATAGGCATTCCTTTCACAGCCGCCTGGTTTGCATCGACCGGCTACTGGCAGTACCTGCGAACGGTCGTACTCCTTTTTGTGGCTTCTGTTCTGGTGAGCAGCGCGGCGTTCTTTGTGTACAGGCAGTACATGCAGGTTGAGCTCACCAACATTCACATGGGGGGACAGCTCCAGCCTCCGCGTCCAAGGGGGTCATGGATGCGGTTGGATGAGGTACCCATCGCCATGCTCGCGCTGTCGGGCCCTTTGCTCGCCTCCGCATTTGTCTTGATACGCCGGCGCCGCATCGGCCTGGCTGTCTTGGGTCTGAAGCCACCGGCAAGATGACCGGCCCCGGCGAAGAGGGAGCGTCAAAGGGGCGTCAGGAGGTCACGCCCGCCGCCCTGGTCACAGCATCCCAAAGCGCCTCCGCAGCTCGCCCCATCGAATTGCGGGACCGGAAGAGCCTGATCTGCAGTGGAACGCGCAACGCAGGCACACCCGCTTCGACCACACGGCCGCTTGCCAGGTCCTCATGAATCAGCGTCTGCGGCAGCCATGCCACGCCGCGGCCTTCAAGGACCATGGTTCTCAACACCGAGGCCAGATGCGCGGTGAACACCGTTTGTGTCGAGACATTCTCCATGGCCTCGAACCTTGTTTCGCGCAGGATGCGGCCCAGCCCGGATTCGGCGCTGTAGCCCAGAAGGGAGAGCGGCGTCTTGCCCGCTTGCAGTGTGTGCAGGGGCTGGCCTGAAGCGTCAACCGCCGTCACCGGCACGAGGCTGTCGGCGCCAATCTGAATCGAGAGAAAATCGTCGGCGTCAAGGCGCCCCGGCGCGTCAGGGTGGGCATGGCACACCACAAACTGCACCTTGCTTTGCTCCATCAGCGCCTCGCAGCGCGCCAGCACGTCGGACTCCAGGTGCATGGTGCCGGCCATGGTGTGCGCTTCAAAGCTCCGCAGCCAGCCCGGCATGAAGGTAAACGACAGGGCGTGGGTTGCGGCAAACCGCAGGGAATGCGAACTTGCTTCGGCAATGATCCTGGCCTCGCCTGGTATGCGGGCCACCTGGGCCGTCAGATCATTGGCAACGCCCTGGAACCACTGGCCGGCTTCGGTCAGCCGGACCGGCTGCGAGCTTCTGTCAAAAAGCTCCGTGCCTATCCATTCTTCCAGGGCGCGCACCCGACGCCCGAAAGCCGGCTGCGTCATGTGGCGCTCTTCGGCCGCGCGGGAGAAGTTGCCCGTTGTCGCCAGCGCGGAAAAGTCTTCGAGCCAGGAGAAATTCATGCCCGGTGCTTTGAAAGCATTGAAGAGAAGAAAAACAGCATTGGTCAAATGCGGCAGCCTTGGCGATCATAACGATCATCCTCACAACCTGTCACAGAGACAAGCATGAAAATCGTTGAAATCCGGGAGAAGACCCTCCCCATCAGTTCACCCATCCGCAACGCCTACATCGACTTCAGCAAGATGACCTTGAGCCTGGTGGCCGTCATCACCGACGTGGTCCGGGACGGCAAGCCGGTCGTGGGCTACGGGTTTAACTCCAATGGCCGTTACGGGCAGGGCGGGCTGATCCGCGAACGCTTCCTCGACCGCATTCTTGACGCGGCGCCCGAAAGCCTGGTCGACGCCAAGGGCACGAACATAGACCCCGCCAAGGTCTGGGCGGCGGCCATGAGCAACGAAAAACCCGGTGGCCATGGCGAACGCTCTGTTGCCGTGGGCACCATTGACATGGCCGTATGGGATGCCGTCGCCAAGATTGAGGGTAAACCCCTGTTCCGCATGCTGGCCGAACGCCATGGGCGCGAGGCCAATCCGCGTGTCTTTGTCTACGCCGCCGGTGGCTATTACTACCCGGGCAAAGGCAACGAGGCGCTCTGCGCGGAGATGCGCAGCTACCTGGATCGCGGCTACAACGTGGTCAAGATGAAGATCGGCGGCGCTTCCATCGATGAAGACCGGGCGCGCATCGAGGCGGTCTTGAAAGAGATCGGTTCAGAGGCCCAGCTCGCGGTGGATGCGAACGGCCGCTTCGACCTGGAAACCGGCATCGCGTACGCCAAGATGCTCCGCGAGTTTCCGCTGTTTTGGTACGAAGAGATCGGCGACCCGCTCGACTACGCCTTGCAGGCGGCGATTTCAGAGTTCTATCCCGGCCCCATGGCCACCGGCGAGAACTTGTTCTCGCACCAGGACGCCCGCAACCTCCTGCGTTATGGCGGCATGCGTCCCGACCGCGACTGGCTGCAGTTCGACTGCGCGCTGTCCTATGGCCTCGTGGAATACCTGCGCACGCTGGAGGTGCTCAAGCAGTTCGGATGGTCGCCTTCGCGCTGCATTCCCCACGGCGGGCACCAGATGTCCCTCAACATCGCAGCCGGCCTCGGCCTGGGCGGGAATGAAAGTTATCCCGACCTGTTCCAGCCCTACGGCGGTTTCCCCGATGGCGTCAAGGTGATCGACGGCCATGTAAGCTTGCCTGAGCTGCCGGGCATTGGGTTTGAAGGCAAGGCCGACCTTTACGCCCAGATGCAAGCCCTTTCCGCCTGATTCTTCATTCTGGATTCTTGATTCTGTTGGCAACGACAAAGGAGACAAAGCATGAAAAAGCATCAGAGCTGCTCACAAAACCCAGCGAAGCGGTCCTGGCTAGGCGCGCCGCCGCAGACAGTGCTACAGCACGGCAAGGCGGCGCAACAACGCCAGGAGGGTTTTGTGAGCGGCTCTAAGCGAATGTTCAAACGGGTTCTGGTTTCGGTGTTGCTCAGCCTGTCGGCACTGCCGGCAGCCTGGGCGCAGTACCCCGACAAGCCGGTGACCCTGGTGGTGCCCTTCGCCGCCGGTGGGCCCAGCGACAAAATCGCCCGCGACCTGGCCGAGGCACTGCGCAAGCCGCTGGGCCAGACCGTCATCGTCGACAACACGGCCGGCGCAGGCGGGACCATTGGTGCGGCGCGCGTTGCGCGCGCCAAGGCCGACGGCTATACGCTGCTGGTGCATCACATCGGCCTGGCAACCGCGCCGGCTCTTTATAAAAAACTGCCCTATGACACCCTGAAGGACTTCGAGTACCTGGGCCTGATCAACGAAGCGCCGTCCGTGCTGATCGGCCGGACAACCCTCGCGGCCAACAACCTTGCCGAACTGCGGAAGTGGATCGCGGATTCCGAGGGCCGCGTGAACCTGGCCAACGCGGGTGTCGGGTCGGCTTCGCACCTTTGCGGCTTGATGCTGCAAAGTGCGCTCAAATCCAAAATGGTGGCAGTCCCCTACAAGGGAACCGGCCCGGCCATGACAGACCTGATAGGCGGGCAGGTAGACCTGATGTGCGAACAGGCCACCAACGCCGTGCCGCAAATCGAGGGCAAAAAAGTGAAGGTGTATGGCGTCAGCAGCAAGGAGCGCCTGAGCCTGCCCTTACTTGCGCAAACGCCGACATTGGCCGAGGCCGGCCTTGCGGACTTTAACGTCACGGTATGGCATGGCGTGTATGCGCCGCGCGGCACGCCGCCAGAGGTTCTCGCCAGGCTGAATGCCGCGCTGCGCGAAGCCCTCAAAGACCCCGACCTGATCAAGCGCCAGGAAGCGCTGGGCTTGCGCCTGGTGACCGACGCCAGGCTCAGCGCATCCGGCCACAAAGCCTATGTTCAGGCCGAAATGGCGCGCTGGGGAAAGGTGATCAAGGATTCGGGCGAGACGGCTGAGTAAATTTCAACAGTGCACACGACGGCTGCGTTTGGATGGCGATAATCGGCCGGAAGCGGACATCTGCCGCACAGAATAAACCATGAATTGTCAAATTTGCGGACGAATTCTCGATCAAGCGATTGATCCTCTGTCCACCAACTGCGGCGGCGACTGCTGGGGCTGTGTCGGTGAGATTGAAGCTGAAATGGGTGATGAGGAAGCGCTCTTGCGCGTTCGCGCAGAAGCCGCTCAGGGCCTACGTCCAGACTGGATTGAACCGGCGGCCTGAGCACCGGGTTGCGAAGGCCCGCGTTGGGCCCGATCCCGCTGCAGTTACGATGACGGACCATTGGCTAGGAGCGGGCGTCAGCCACGCAGGCTGAATGCCCGCACTTTTATTTCTTTGGGGATTGTGGTGAAACCAAACGTCATTGAACTTGTGAGGCAGATCGAAGCCCTTGAGGACTATGAAGAAAGCTCCGAGGCTTTGCTGCAGCTGTCTCGCTTATCCCCCACTACCGCGAGCAGTCTGGCGTTGAGAATCCTTACCGAACAAGCCGGGGATGTCCATCTGCAGGCCTTTGCGTTCTACATGTTGTATCGGACTTCCCGCGACGTTGCCTTTCAATACATCGCCGAGAACTCTCTAACCTGCGATCAGGCGATCCTGGCTGAGATGGTTGGCGAGGTCACCACTGATGTGGGACTTTTGCCTGAATCCGTAGATCTTGCCGAGGTTGTGCAACTCTTGCGCTCAACTGTCGCCGTTCGCCGGACAGAGGGACGTGCAATTCGCGAGAGCAGTGAGCGGTTCGAACAGGCCTATCCCCTGTCGGCTGACTAAACCGGTGCCGCCATGCATGCCTCCACTTTTAGCCCAAAGCGGCCACTTTCATCCAGAAGCGAACCTTAGATCCAACGGGGGACTATTTTGTTGAAAGCTATTTCCATGCAGATCACAAAGGTGATTGACGACAGTGGATATCCGACATTTGTCGAGTGCATTCTTGTCGATGCCCGCGGAAAACGTCATGAGTTCATCGAGAAAGTACCTGTCTTGTCCGTCGAGCACATTACGACCGAAAGCGAATTCCCTATAGAGAGCAAATTTGCCTGCGAGGTCGAGTCCGAATGGGTTGATAGCTCAGGGCTGACGTTGGTCCGTGTCAATACCCAAAAACCTTGGGGAGTTGAATCAACTTCAGGCGTCAGCGTCTTCGATGTTCTGGCGTCTCAACTCGATGAGATGCCCGACTAGCGTGAAGTCTGCTTTGAATCCATAGCGGACATTCAACCAATATGTCCTTACGGGAAAAACGAAGCGTAGAAGCGCGAGAGAAGGCTGGCGCGGGAATACTTTCTTTCACTCTATAGGTCCACTCCCGCCAAGTGACGGTCGAATGGTCTTGATGCCTACATTCAGTTTGGTTAACAATCGAACCATGGAACTGTCGATCTTGCTTTTGGAAGACTTCCCGTACACGTCGGTTGGATCGTCACTGCCGTTCCTCTATCGGGTGAAATTTGAGAGTGCCGTTGTGCTACACGGCCCTATCCACGTGACGGCGTGCCTGCTCACCAATGATGAAAACGACGATGTTTGTATCGGATACACAAAAAATATCTTTGCTCTGCCTGGTGTGAAGTTGGCTATCCCATCTGAAAGAGAACTGGTTCTAGCGGTCGATGCGCTGGAGTACGAGAACGAACCGAGCGAGTTCACTTCGGGGCGATATGAGTTGTCGGCAAAAGTCCAAATGCAGGTACAGGTGGCAGGTGGTTCAGTTTGTCACCAAGAGCTACGGTCTTCATGTCACATTGACTTGTTATGAAGGGCAATGAGCTCTTGAAGAATGGCTAAAGGGCTGCTATCGGCCATAAACGGATACTGGGAGGCGGAATGAGGATGAAAGTGGCCAAGATTTTTCTCTGGCTCCAGGAATACAGAGTGCATTGCTGCATTGCGCTCCTAATTGTCGCGGGGCTGATGTGGATGCAGCGATCTGAAACTAAAGTTGTTCTCGAGAGTGCACTCAGCGCACGTGACGTAACGGTGAAATACGTGGGGCCGCTCGAGGCGATAGTCAGTCGCACAGGAGTGAACCACGGCAGCACCCATCTCGATGCCGGTTTCGGCATCGGTATCGACAATGACATCGCCCGCGACGACCTCATGAAGAAGCTGCGGCCTGTGCTTTATGTACCCTTTGCCCCTGTCCTCGACGTGGGGCGCGAGCAGGCTTCGGTCATTGAGAAGGCTGGCCCTTTCCTTCGGGTCGGCCTGTTTCAAGGGGCAATCATTACCGCAGACAGCCCTTCGGGCCCAGTTTTCACGTACCAGGATTACGCTGAGAAGATCGAGCAACGCCGCAACATTTGGATGATGGCAGCCCTGCTGGTGGCCGCGACCTCAATAGTGTTGTTCGTTGTGACACGTCGGAGGACTCCACTGAGCGACTGAACTACTAGGTTCCCTATCGGCCAAGGGCGGACATTGGAGCCAATTTCAAATGAACGAAGTACCGAGCAAAACTCCCGAAAAATACATTGCAATGCGCACGAGTGGCGCGAGTGCTGAGGATGTGTTTCAAAAAGCGAGGAGCGACGGCTACAAAGCGATTGATTGCGCATTCATCGTCGCGGGGTTGTTTGAAATTGAATTCCGCGAGGCAAGAAAAATTGGCTTTTCTCTCGACCAGCAGCCTGGCGACTGAGCCAGGATGACGACATTCGGCCAGAAGCAAACGTTCGAGTCTGCGCGCCGCCGTGCCATAATCGCGCCCTTTTTCCCGCGGGGTAAGCATGCAACTGGAAATCGCGCAATCGACGCCAACGGCAAGCAGCATCGCCGCCCTTGTGCAGGCTCGCTATGGACTCGGCGAGGTCGTCGAGAGTGAGTTCCTGCGGCGAAGTTTCAATCAGGTCTATCGACTGGGTTTTGCCGACGGGCGGCGTGTTGTGGCACGTCTCTGTGCTGAGCGGCCGCGGGGTGGTCCCAATGCGTTGTTCGAAGCTGCGGCACTGGAGCACTGGGCCCACGTCGGCTGCCGGGTCTCTCGCTGCGTGACAACGGCGACCGGCGAGATAGCCATACAGGTGCCGCTACCGGAAGGCGCCCGGATGCTGATGCTCTTCGAATATCTGGACGGGGAGTTCACCGGTGAAGCCGCAGCTGACGTGCAGGCCTTTGCGCACGGATTGGCCGCCTTGCACCAAGGGGGCGAAAGCTACCAGGGGCCGGGGAGCACCTATGTGCTTGACCTGAACTACCTTCTCCTCAGGCCGCTGGAGGGACTGCTTCGCGCGCCGTCCATGACTAGCGAATTGCGCCCGAAATTCGAGGAGCTGGGCTTGCGGCTGCACGATGAAATCCTGGCCATGGGCGAACTGAGCCGCGTGCTATGCCATGGCGACGCACACGGTCAAAACAACTTCATCACGACCGACGCCCAAGGGCAACGCCAGGCCATATTCTTTGACTTCGACGAGGCGGGCCCGGGCTACCTGGCGTATGAGCTTGCGGTCTACCCATGGAACCTGTATCCGCGCGTGCCTGGCGATGAGGCGAGCAGCAAGGTGCAAATGCAGTGGAAAAATTACATCTCCGCCTACCGGGACAGACGCCCGGTCGCAGATGCCGACCTTGCCGCCATCGCACGCTTCATGGCGGTGCGGCAATTCTGGTTACTGGGAGAGTACGCAGGACGAGTGCCGGTTTGGGGTTCCCAAACCATGACGACTGGCCAACTCCGCCGACAGATCGAATTGCTACGCCAATGGGAGACGTTGGAATTGCCAACTTAGCAGCCCATTCCAACAGTCGCAATGGCCTCTTTGTGCCGGGCATGGCAGCGGCTATTGTCGGCCGACAGCGGATATTTCATTACTTTCAACGGAACCTTATCTTGCGACGATGCCCCTCATCCCGATTGCTCGTTCTCAACCGTACGAGGAACCTGTTGCTCTTTCGCTTTGTGCATGAGGCCGGCGCATTGGAAGGGAAAGACTACTGGGCGACTCCTGGTGGCGGGGTCGAGGCCGGTGAAACCTTCGCCGAGGCGGCAGTGCGCGAGCTGGAAGAGGAGACAGGCATCCTTGTCGCCGACGCAGGCGACCCCATTGCGCAACGAGAGTTCGTCCTGCGGTTGGCGGATGGCGAAGAGGTCATGGCGGATGAACGGTTTTTTGTGGTCACCGTGGAAGACCACCAGGCAGTCCTGCAAGACCGCTGGACCGCCGAGGAAGTCGAGGTGATAAAGGACCACAAATGGTGGAGTGCGCTCGAACTCAAGTCGACTGATGAGATCGTGTGGCCTGTCGACATTCCGGAAATGCTCATATCTGCCGGTTGGTGGCAGCGCAGCTGATTTTGATTGCCTGCGGCGGATTCGTCTTCTGAAGGTATGCGTGGAAGGATGTTGCGTGGGCGGCTTTGGGCTAACTGCAGTCTCGCACTGCCAGACACCATGACCTCAAGCAGGTGGCTAGAGAAATTCCGCCGTTCGCTCTCTCTGAATGAAGTCCTCATATCTTCCGAACATGGGTGCAACGGCATAGTTCGCTGTGACATCAGCTTGAGACTCCGCCTTTTCTGCGCTGTAGACGGGATAGAAGACCTCACGGTGGATCTTTACTATTCCATCTTCGGAGAACATGTACCTTGTCCCGCGAACCACTTGGTCGGATTGATCCCGAAATTCGCGGTAGACGGCCATCGTGACAAAAAACCTTCCGCTGGCCACTTCCTGAAGTGATAGGTAAGAGCTTCACGCAGGTGTTCGTCGAGAAAATCGACTCCGACCCAATCGCTAGCGACATCCAAAACATGAGAAGGCTTAGCACTCGAGCCCACCAGAACTGCATAGGTTTTCCCAGCGGCGTGCGCAGCCTCAGCTTGCTCGGCTGTCCATATCTCAATTGGAATCCGTTTGGCCGCAAACCATGACTTGCAGTAAAAGAGTTGATGTTGCATAGCGCGTCGGAATATCCGCTTTTGATCGAAAACAGTCATCTTACCGGCGCCCGCTTTGGGTCCAAGGCGGGCGCCGCACCTGCTTATCATTCCATGCTGCACGGCGGAATACAGGATCGCACCGAATGTGCGACCCCGATGACCCATCAGTCGAACTTGACCAGGTCCTTGAAGATCAGCCGGCCCCAGCTATTTCCGCGCGCATGCACCAGCAGCCCACCTTCCGAAAGCCCGCCAAGCTGGATCGGCGAGGAACCGAGCTTTTCCGCAAGCGCGCCGATCTCCGCCGCTGCGCCGTCATCGTCGCTCGCCAGGAACACGACTCGCCTGCCACCCTGTACAGCCGGATCCTGCTCAAGGACACCAGCGACCAGGTGGTTGAAGCCCTTGACCAGTCTTGCGCCGGTGAAGGCCTGCGCGACGACCGTGGAAGAAGGCTGTCCTCCCAGTTCCTCAGGGGACACGCCATAGGCGTTGGTCACGTCGATGACGGTCTTTCCCTTCCAGCTCGGCAGCGCCTTCGCGACGTCCCGGTGCGACTCGAAACGGACGGCCAGAAAGAGGGTGTCCGCCTTGAGGGCTTGCGCCAGTGTGGTGGGAATGACCTTGGGCCCGATCGCGGCCGCGGCGGAGGCAAAGCTTTCCGGGTCGCGGGTGGTGGCAACGGATACTTCGATGCCGCTTCGGGCAAATGCCTTGGCGAGGGCCTGGCCGAGTTTGCCGAAGCCAATAATTGCGTAGCTCATATATTTTTCCTTTGGGGTTTGTGTCAGATTTGCGCCAGGCCGCCGTCGACGGCGACTTCGCTGGCGGTCATGAAGCTGCTGTCCGGCGACGCGAGAAAGGCCGCCGCCGCCCCGATCTCCGCCGGGTCGGCCATGCGCTGCAGCGGATTCATGGCGGCGAAGACCTTCATGCCTTCCGCGCCCAGCGCGGCCTTCGCGAGTTCGGTTGCCGTCGGCCCGGGCGACAGCACGTTGACCCGGATGCCTGTGCCCTTCAGGTCCTCCGCCCAGGTCCGCGCGAGGTTGCGCACCGCCGCCTTGCTCGCGCTGTAGACGCTGAATGCCGGGGCGCCCGTGGTGCCGGCGCTCGATCCGGTCAGGATGATCGAGCCGCCCTGGTCCATCAGCGGCAACGCCTTCTGGACCGTGAAGATCGTGCCCTTCACATTGGTGTCAAAGGTTTCGTCAATGTGCCCGGCGGTGAGCTTGCCGAGCGGAAGCGGGCCTCCCGTCCCGGCATTGGCGAAGACGATGTCGAGGCTTCCGCGCTCGGCCTTCACCGCCGCGTAGAGCCGGTCCAGGTCGGCCATATCGGAGACCGAGCCCTTCACCGCGCGGGCGTTGGGCCCCAGGTCAGCCACCGCAGCGTCCAGCGCTTCCTGCCGACGGCCGAAGATGAAGACGAAGGCGCCTTCCTCGATAAAGCGCTTTGCAGCGGCGAAGCCGATGCCGGTCGCGCCGCCGGTGACCACGGCGGTCTTTCCATTCAGTCTGTTCATGTATGTGTCCTTCGTTTGAAGTTGTAAACAAGCGGGGATTCGCTTGCTGAAGGACACATGCAGTTCTGCTAACCTGCGGACAAGTATGCACTTTCAGGTAAGTACCAAAAAATGACGACGCCTTCCGAAACCTGCGATCCCGGCTGCGGGCTCAACACCACGCTCCGCATCATCTCGGGCAAGTGGAAACCGCTGGTCCTGTTTTTCCTGCGCGACGGCGCCAAGCGCTACGGCGAGCTCAAGCGCTTGATCCCGGGCGTCAGCCACAAGGTGCTGATCCAGCAATTGAAGGACCTGGAGGCCGACCGGGTGCTGGCGCGGACCGACTACCAGGAGGTGCCGCCGCGGGTCGACTACATGCTGACCCCGCTAGGCCGCAGCCTGGCCGACGCGATCATCCCGCTGTGCAGCTGGGGAAGCGAGAACTTCGCGGAAGTGACCAGCATCTTCGCAGCCCGCAGCAAATCCACACCAGCCCCGCCGACGCGACCGTAAACACCGCCAGTTGCGCCTCAAAGGCCCGCCGGTAAGCCGGCCGCGCCACGCCGCGCGCGATATAGGCCGACAGCGTCGGATATTGCTCCAGCAGGCCCGAGCTCTCCAGCCTGCCGCCTGAAATGAAGGTTTGCGTGGAAGGATGTGCAAAGACCGCTTTGGGCCCAGAGGAGTCGTTTACGGCTCAATGAACCCGCAGCACCTCAAACTGCTGTCGGATTGCAGCGACCTGTATCGACACATCATCACCCTCGCATTTGCCCAGCATGGCCCTGCCCAAAGGGGCTTCCATGCTGATGACCTGAACCAGCTGAGTGCCGCTGCCCAACTGCATGCTGCCCCCATCCGGGCCGAGAAAGAGCTGTTGCTGCTTGTCGTCGGAATCGACCAGGCAGACCAGCGCGCCGAGCTGTATCCCTTTGCTGGCGTCGTAGGGACGCGGGCGGAATTGGCGCCACTTGGCCATCGCCTGGCGGATGGCTTCGGCGCGCCGAACTTGGCCGGTGGCCAGGTAGGCGGCTTCGAGTCCCAATGTGTCGTATTTGTTTTCGGCGATATTTTCTGCGTGGGTCGCCGTTTCGTGTGCCACCCGCACTGCATCTTCGGCTTGCAGCAGGTCTTCGGCGAGCCGTTTCAGCACCTGCTGTTGCAGCGAGAATTTATTCATGACGGAAGGTAGGCATCTCAAACAAGCGGGGGAAGGCCTTAATTATGAAGGCTCCTCCAGCCGTCGACCCGATTGCACTTTCGGCAGTGCGCCGTCAGCATTTATTCTTGCCGCCTACCGTACTGCGCCGAAGCACTACAAATGCGCCCTGCGGGTTCTGATGTCTGCTTCTGGCCGAAACGGTCATCTTACCGGCGGCTGCCCCGGCTATTCCTGCGCGCACGCACAAACAGTCCGCCTTGCTAGCCCTCCACCTGCGCCTTGGATAAACGCAGCGCTTTAACCATATACCCCCGCCACAAGCTCCGCGTAAAAAGGCTGACCAGAGGCTTCAGCATGACCGATCGGCTGATGAACTCGTAGCGCCAGCGAACCGACGTGGCGGAACGGCCCGGCACTTCTTCGAACCACCACTCACCGCGTGCCTCGCTGGCAAGAAGCCGCAGCACCCCCGTGAGCTCCGTGATGCGGTAGGCGAAGCGGCTCGGGTATTCGTAGCTTGTCAGTGTCTCCCGGGCGGTACTCCCGTCAGAGAAGACCACGTTTCGGGTCCGGCCCGCGGCGTCCCACGGGCCGGTCTGGTTCAGCGTCTTCGTAACCGATGGGAGCGGGCCGTAACCGGTAAAGATCGATGTGAGGTCAATGGGGACGATATGCAGGAAGGTCTTTTCCCTGGATGCTTCGACCGTCGTGATGACCGTTGCTGATGCTGATGTTGTTGCTGCGGCGGATTTCATGATTGCTTCCTTGTTTGGAGTTTTGCGGTTCACCAGCTGATGAGCGGTGACCGGCCCAGCCAGGTGTTGCTGTGCACCTGGTCCAGGACAAAGCTCGCGACGTCGGCCCTGGCGATCGTCCCGCCGTGGAAACCGGAGAGATCCGTGAGTGCCCGCATCTCGCGCCTGGCGGGTTTGTCATTCAGCACCGAAGGACGCACCAGCACCCAGTCCAATCCGCTGTCCCTGATGATCGCTTCTTGCCGGTTTTTGTCGACATACACCTTGCGCAAAAGGGCCGGGTGAATCAAGCGATCAAAAACAAAGCCTCCGTGGCCGGCACTGTCGCCGGCCCCCATGCCGGTGATGCACACGAGGCGCGAGACCCCGGCGGCTTTCATGGCGTTCACAAGCGCCTTCGTTGCCGACGACAAAAGCGTCACCTCTTTAAAAGGGCTGACCGGCGTGCCCAGGGCGCTCACGACGGCATCCATGCCTTCCAGCGCTTTGCGCAAGGCCGCTTCGTCGCGGGCGTCACCAATGAAGACCTCGGCACCCTCCAGGCCGTTTGCCTTGGCGGGCGAGCGTACGAGCACCCGAACCGCAAACCCCCGTGCGAGGGCTTGCTTCACGATCAGCCGGCCCGTGCCGCCTGTGGCGCCGATCACCAGGATTTTCTGGCGCGAAAGATCGGAATGCGCAGTGTTGACGGAGTTCATTGCGCATCTCCTGGCAGTGACAGTTTGCCTTGCGCGAGCAGTTCGCGCGTGCGTTTCAGTGTCGATGCCAGGGCGGTTTTGTAGCCCTTGTCGCCGTCCATCCAGGCCTGCTCGGCTTGCTCCTCAGGGCCGCCGGGCGCCTTGCCGCGCAGGCCGACGTAGCAATAGAAGCGAAGCTGGAGGTTTCCCGACTCATCTTCAAACAGTTCGTTGATGATTGCACCTTCGCGCGGGCCGGAAGCCTGGAAGAAAGTCACCTTGCTTTCCGGCTCAAAGGTGATGATTTCACGCAGGTCCGTGCCGGCGATGGTGGCTTCGCGCACGATGTGGGTCTTGCTCTCTTCCACGACCTCGCAGTAAGTGCAGAGGCCAGGCGGCAGGAAAAGCCGCGCATCGCGCGCCTTGAGGACTAGGCCGGCCCATACCTGGGATCGTGTGAGCGGCACCTCGCCCTGTGGGTTGACCTGAACGGTGGCGGTCGAATAGATCATGATGGTTTCCTTGATTGAAGTTTTGAAGGCCGGCGCTCAGGCCGGTGCCGAAATTTCGGCGGCGAAGTCGCGGTAGGAGCGCAGCGGGCGGCCCAGCAGTTTGGTCAGGCGCTCGACGTCGCCGGCTTCGGGAACCATGCCCTCCGTCAGAAAGCGCTCGCTCATCAGGCGCATGTCATACGCCATCCAGGCCGGCATGAAGTTGCGCAGGTTCTTCTCGAAGGCTGCCGTGTCGTCGCCGCCGTAGGTGATAGGGCGATTCARAACGCCAGACCAGATCGCGGCGACAGCGTCTCCGGTCAGCGTGTCCGGGCCGACCAGGTTGATCCGCTCCAGCGGCAGTGGCCCGGATGCGCGTTCGCGGCGCAGCAACTCGATGGCTGCGATCTCGCCGATGTCGCGCGCATCGATCATGGCCAGGCCCTTGCTTCCGATAGGCATGGGGTACACGCCGTAGCCCGTCACCACGTCCTTGATGGTGTGCTCGTTGTCCATAAAGTAGGCCGGCCGCAGGATGGTGGCGCCGAAGCCCATCTGCTCCAGCATCCGCTCGACGCCGAACTTGCCCGCGAAGTGGGGAACGTTCAGGTACTTGTCGCTGTGAATCACCGACAGGTAGACGATGCGGTCTATGCCCGCCTCGCGTGCCAGGTTGAGCGAAATCAAGGCCTGGGTGAATTCATCGGGCACCACCGCGTTGAGCAGGAACAGGGTGGAAACGCCTTTGAAGGCGAGACGCAGGGAGTCCACGTCGAGCAGGTCGCCTTGCACGACGTCCACACCCGCTGGAAAGTTGGCTTTTGAGGGGTCACGCACGAGAGCCCGCACGTCCGCGCCCCGGTTGACGAGTTGCTGGACAACTTGGCGGCCGATGTTGCCGGTTGCGCCGGTGATAAGGATGGTCATGAAAATTACTCCGTTTGGTTTGAAAGAGCCTTGATCTTCATCGTTTCGTGGAATGTCCGATAGCCGTTATATTTGGACTATCTGTCTCACTGGTGGAACACATGGACTTACTTGCACTCGCTGACTTCACGCTTGTCGCCCGGCATGGCGGCGTCGGGCGGGCCTCCCGCGAATCGGGCCGCCCCAAGGCCACCCTGTCCCGCCGGGTGGCCGACCTGGAAAGCGGCCTCAACCTGCGGCTCTTCGAGCGGGGAGCGCGCGCATTGAAGCTCACCGAAGAAGGGCGGGCGTTGTTTGAGAAGACCTCCGTGCTGCTCACCGAGCTCGACGAGGCAACGGCGGCGATTTCCGCCGGTGGGGATGAGCCGCGAGGAAGGCTGAGGGTGAGCGCGCCGCTGCTCTTCTCGCAAGCCGCGATGGGGAAGCTTGCGGCCCAGTTCGCCATGAAGCACCGCGAGATCCGTCTGGAGGTCACCACGGAAGACCGCTCCGTGGACATGGTGGAAGAGGGCTACGACCTGGTGATCCGGGTGAATCCGGACCCGGACGAAAGCCTGGTGGGCCGGATCTTCCTGAGAGACCGGGTCGTGATGGTGGCCCACCCCGGGCTTCCCCGGCCCGCGGGCGGGGCGCCCATCCCGGTCGTGCTGCGGGGAGGCGCAATCGCCGAAAAAATGGATGCCTGGGAACTGACAGAGAAGGGAAAGAAGAGGCGCCTGACGGTCCAGCCTGTCCTGAGCTTGTCGTCGCTCTTCATGGTCCGCGATGCGGTCCGTGCGAATGTCGGCGCGGCGCGCCTGCCTTTGTCGCTGGTCATCCCCGACCTGGCGGCCGGAACGTTGGTGCAATGGGGAGACGTCACCGGGCCCGAGGTCGCGCTATGGGCGCTCTACCCGTCCCGCCGCCTGCTGAGCGGCCGGGTTTCCGCTTTCCTGAATTTTCTCAAGGAGGCCTTCCCCGAAGGGAGCCCTGAGGAATTGGCGGCGTACATCCGGTGATGCCATTTAAAACGCCGGCTCCCCCGTCACCGGCGCTGAACGCGCCGTCCAGCCAGTCGACATTACCCAGCCGGCTGGATGTTCGCTCACGCTGCTTGTTGATCTCTGCTATGGGCCCAAAGCGGTTATCAGTAAGATGACTGTTTTCGGCCAGAAGCGGCCCTACGACTGCCTCACCGCAAAGCAGACACGCACCTGGTCCAGCACAACCGCGTGGACTGCAAAGCTGGTGCGGCGACCTTGTCAGGGTTGTTATACCTGTCCATTTATACAGAATAGTGAGATAAGCCCATGCTTTCAAACAATTTTTTGAACCAGAGTCACCGGTGTTATCTGACTGGTGGCCATGTTATTCCGCAGTTTTGCGGGATATATCAAAGTTAAGTTGCAATGAACGAGTTCGCAAACTGGTCGAAGGTTGGGGCCAACATCATGACGCCAGAAAGATTGGATGCGGTCCGCCAGCACCTGTATTCAGTAGGTAACATTGCGGTTCTACATTGGCACTACTGCGGCGCTCGGGCTCCCACGCCTCACGGTTTCGGGGATTTTGATGAATTCTTGGAGTTCCTAAAATCCGGAACGGAACCTGGAGACGCTATTGACGTATGGCCATTTCCGACCGACCAGAAATCGCTTCTCGCGGAGGGCAAAGTGCCAAACGAAAATGGTGATGTGCCCGAAGGAGGCGCGTACTAATGCAACTTAACACTACGCCCAATGCGGACGCCTGCGGCGCCGCTTGTCTTGGGCGTTAGGCAGCATGAACCTTCCGCCAGATTTTGAGCTTGTCGGCTTCTTTGAGGTGGAGCCGACCCTTCGTATTCCGGGGGCTCCGTGGGCGTACAACGGAGTTACGTTTGAGTCACTTCGCGGCGCTCATAAAATTCGGTGTCATTTGGAAATGGACGTGGGCTCTGTCTCAGTCCAGTGGTTTGAGGGCGGCGTTTCGAAGGTAGAGGTAGCTCTAAAGTGGGTCCGCTCCGTAAACGTCGTGCGTTCGGGCGGTGAGGAAGCGCTAGTCATTGACGGCATTAGCGGCATCCCGATGTTGCGGTGGAGCTTCGCCTGCGTCCCGAGGTCTCTCTAAAACTTGTCGCACAACCGAGGTACCCTTCGAGTGCTGCCTAACCCTTCGCTGGAGCGGACGCGTGAAAGATAAAGTGCCAAGCCCAAACGTCGGCGCGCGCGCCGCTCAGCTCAACCGTTAGATCACTCGATGCGCGAGGAGGCGCCAAATGGAAAACACATCAGGCCAGGGAGCGTTAGCGAACGTTCCCGCAGAGATCGATCGCTGGAACTGGGGAGCATTCCTGCTGAATTGGATCTGGGGTATAGGAAACAACACATTCATCGCGTTGCTGGTGTTCGTTCCGTTTGTAGGCTTCGTCATGCTCTTTGTACTTGGCGCCAAAGGCAGTTCCTGGGCGTGGCGAAACAAGCGTTGGGAGAGCATCGAACACTTCAAGGCAACACAAAGAAAGTGGGCTAAGTGGGGCGCCATAGCCTTTGTCGCCTTCATCGCTTTGTTCATCACTCTCTTCTTTGTAATCGCAGCATCGATGAAGAGCAGTGATGCATTTCAGCTGTCTCTGTCTAGGCTGCAAGCAAGCCCGGAAGGCCTTCAACAGATCGGCCGCCCAGTGGAGACCGGTTTTCCTATGGGGAGCATGCAGGTTTCGGGTCCGCGAGGAAACGCAAGTCTCTCCTACAGCGTTAGCGGTCCAAACGGGAAGGGAACAGTGTTTGTAGAAGCCACGAAAGACATGGGGCAATGGAAGATCGATCGTCTGGTCCTAGAGCAAGAAGGAACTGGCCGCCGTACCGAGATCAACCAGTGACCTAACCCTTCAATCGAGAGGACGTTCCACGGCGGGCCGGGTCACGCCTCTCATCTCAAACGTTGGGTAACTGCTTTTCTAGAGCATAGACGACCGCTTTGGGCCCTAAGCGGTCATCGGGCCTACTCCGAAGCGGTCATTGAAATGCGATAGGTTCCTCGATGCAAATAGACTGGAGAAAGGCCTAGCCGCCGCCGAGTGCACCACTCAGGAACTCAAGCATTCGAGGCCACGAATCCTGTCTCGCACGTGCAGTCCCCTCCGGCGTTCCACCCATATCCATTTCTTCGCCCGATACGGGATGCTTCGACTTGAGCATCGTCGTTGGACCGTTTGGCCAAGCGATGCTGTGTCCCGCGCCTGCATAGGCCAGATGCTTGACCGGATGGCGAAAGCCCTGTCGTTTGAAGCGCTCTAAAGCGAGTTCCGAAAGTTCGGTGGACGGCCAGACCTTGTCGTCAACGCCGCTAATCATCAGCACCGGTCCATTGATGTTCTCCACGCGGATGGATGCCCTGCTTGCGTACGCCGCATCCTGCAACGGGATGAAGTACCAATCGAAGCTACCTTCACGTGCGTTGCCGGTCGCGAGCGCCTCATCCCACTGCGCATGCGTCAGCGTCCTGGCGTAGGGAAGCTCCTCCCCCCTAAAAGTCCAGGCTCCATTTCCGCTTTCGGGGTACGCGGGCCAGAGGATGCCGCTGGGCGCATACGCGACCACAGCCCGTATTTCAGGGAACGTTGCGCCGAGAAGCAAGGCCAGCTCTCCGCCTCGCGACACACCAACCGCTGCGACCTGTTCAGCCGCGACGGCGGGCTGCGCTGCCAGCCATTCCAAGGCCGTGCCAAAGTATTCGAGCGGAATGCGGTCGAGCGTTGGCGGCAGGCCTTCGGCGCCGAAGTAAGCGAGGGCAAGTGCCGCGTAGCCCCGAGATGCCAGCAGCGCCGCCATCTCCTGGGACCAGGCCAATCCCCCGTTGGAACCGCCAACCACAAGGACTGCGCTGTGAGGGCCGGGTCTATTGGGTTCAAACATCTTGCCAACAAGGCCCCTTTCCCGGACCTCCCGCATCACAACCCGGTCATCCATGTAGACACGCCTGACAACATGGGAGATTCGCGACGCACCGTCGTCCCTTTCTGCTGTGAGCGTTACCGTGAGCGGGTCCGTACTTTTGCCTTCATAGCCTTTGGTGACCTCGGGAGGCACTGGGGCACGAGACCAGAAGAGCCCCATGGAGTCGGCGCCCGTGTATGAGCCGGAAACAGGCGCTTGAGTGCTCAGGTCCACGACGCCGTGGGAGTCTGCAATGAAGACCGCCTCGGCCAGCCACACGACATCATTGAACCAGCTCCACAGCTTCAGGGGCAATCGTTCGCCGGCACGAAGCCCCAGCAACCGAATCTGGAGCATCTCGTCCACAAGACATTGATGAGGCAGCGTGTCGAACTTCATGAAGCAGGGCCTGGACGTATTGGTTTGGGCAATTTTGGACCTGGGAGCTGCCGATAAGCACGCACTTGACTTTGCTTGGTGGTTGGTCAACAACGAACGCCCGTAAATGGCCGACAACAGTCATCTTAGCCGCGGCTGCGACCCACAGCAGACATGAGCGCCGCAAAACATCAGTTCGCGGCGGCAGAACTCACGCCAGTCCTGAGCGACCCCGTCAGCCGCCCACCGCCTTCCCCGTAAACACCGCCAGCTGCGCCTCAAAAGCCCGCTGGTAAGCCGGCCGCGCCACGCCGCGCGCGATATAGGCCGACAGCGTCGGGTATTGATCCAGCAGGCCCGAACTCTCCAGCCTGCGCAGCACCGTCACCATCAGCAGGTCGCCGGCGCTGAAGGTGCCGTCCAGCCAGTCGGCATCACCCAGCCGGCTCGAGAGGTCGCCCAGCCGCGCATGCACGCGCTCGTCGAGCAGGGGCAGGCGCTCCGCATACCAGGGCTTGTCCTGCTCGAAGAGCATGGCCATGGTGCGCTCGATGATGGGCGGCTCCACCGTGTTCAGCGCGGCAAACATCCAGGCGATCGCGCGGGCGCGGGCATTCGCGTCGCTGGGCAGCAGGCCGGCATGGCGCTCCGCGATGTGGAGCACGATGGCGCCCGACTCGAACAGCGTTAGCTCGCCTTCTTCATAGGTCGGGATCTGCCCGAAGGGATGGAGCGCTTTGTGCGCGGGCTGCTTCATGGCTGCAAAAGACACCAGGCGAACCTCGTAGGCCTGGCCCACCTCTTCAAGCGCCCAGCGCACGCGTGAGTCGCGCGCCAGGCCCTTGCCGCGGTCGGGCGAGCGTTCAAAGGCCGTGATGGTGGGGAGGGGCAGGGTGTTTGTCTGGGTCATGGTGCTTTCTCCTTGGCTGGATGTCTGCTTGGGTGCCGGACGGGCGGGTTTTCGCTCATCTTCTCTCTGACGACGTTCGGGGCAGGCCCAGATCGACATCTTCCAATAAATTTTTCGCGGTTTCCCAAAGATTGCCTCATCGAGTCCGCCGACCCCCGTCGACCGGAAAAAGCTCGACCATATGAAATATATATAATCCATATACGTTTCATGTAAAGAATGTAGAGGATATAAAGGCCAACCATGGGTATTGTCAAAATTTCAGACCTGATGCACGAGAACCTGCGCGTGGCGGGCAACGCCCTGAGCCGGTCCATTAATTCGCAGGCCGAGCACTGGATGCGGGTCGGCATGCTGACCGAGATGCACCCGGACCTGGATTACCGGGAGATTTGCCAGCTGCTGGTCCAGGCTGAACTCGCCGGCGGCCTGGACATCGTCACCGCCGCCACAGCCCAGGCCGGCAAAGCGCGGCCGGCCTCTGCCGGTAAACGCTGATGGCCCGCGGCGTCATCATCAAGTCCCCCGAGCAGATCGCGATGGCGCGGCGGGCCGGCCAGCTGGCCGCAGAGGTTCTCAGCATGATTGAGCCGCACGTCGTGCCCGGGGTCAGCACCGAGGCGCTGGACGCCATCTGCCACCAGCACATCGTGAACGTCCAGGGCGCCATCCCCGCCAATGTGGGCTACCTCGGTTATCCCAAGACCATACTGACCTCCGTCAACCAGGTGGTGTGCCACGGCATCCCCTCGCCCGACAAGATCCTGAAACAAGGCGACATCGTCAACATCGACGTCGCCGTCATCAAAGACGGCTGGTTCGGCGACACCAGCCGCATGTTTTTTGTCGGCGCCCCCAGCGTGCTAGCCCGGCGCCTGGTTGAGACCACCTACGAAGCCATGCTGGCCGGGATCAAGCAGGTCAGGCCCGGCGCCACCCTGGGCGACGTCGGCCATGCCATCCAGTCCGTCGCCCATCGCGAGAATTTCAGCGTGGTGCGCGAATACTGCGGCCACGGCATAGGCCAGGTCTACCATGAGGACCTGCAGGTGCTGCACTACGGCCGGCCCGGGGAGGGGATCAGGCTCGAGCCCGGCATGGTGTTCACCATCGAACCCATGCTCAATGCCGGCAAACGCGAAACCCGGCAACTGGCCGACGGCTGGACCGTCGTGACCAAGGACAGCTCCCTGTCCGCCCAGTGGGAACACATGGTGGCTGTCACGCCAGAGGGTTATGAGGTGCTGACGGCTTGGCCGGGAGGCACCGGGGCTTACGCGCCGGTTTGACGTTTGGCTTGTTGCCGGTTCACTGTGTTCCGCGCCCAAGCTATTCCGTCAGTACCGTTTTTCCAGAATTTTCGACCTGCATACTTTATGAACCATAGGAGTGAGGCGCAATGGGAGTGATCAAGAACATGGCGGATGATGTCAGCCTCGCGATTCAGAAGCTTCGCGTGATCTTTGATTGGGCATCCGTTTCGATGGTGCGAGGAATGCTTGCCATGTCATTGATTGGCCTTGCCTTTGTTGGAACGCAAGCCGTGCATACGTACAAATTGCTCGCGGAAGTAGGGCGAAATAGTGAAAGTCGCATACAGGAAATGGCATTTCTCGGCAAAGAGATCCAGTACAAAGTCACCTTGGACGCGATCACCCTTTGCCTGGACTCTGAGAAAACCGAGCCAAAGCTGCATGCCTGGTATTGCAGCGAGGCCATCGCGCAGTACAAAAAAACATCTACACAGGGGCTTCCGGAACGAGTCAATGAACTCATCGAAAAACTCGCGTATGGCGCCATGAAAAATGATGTTTCCCAGCATCTGCGAAGTGTCGAGTTTGACCGGCTTATCCATTCTCCAGCGACGAGAGAGGAAGTAGAGCTCAAATGGGTTTTAAACAAGGCCGTGTTGTGTGCCTGGATATTCCTGGCGATCTTCGCCATGAGTGGCACCTACCTTGCCCTGCGCTCCCGCAGAATTGCGAATCAGCCTCCGAAGATCGATGTTGCATTTCAATCAGAATAGCGGGGGCATTCCAGAGACAACAACAAGGGAGCTCGCATGAAAATTTCCACCCCCATGGTTCGCACCGCGACACTCACACTGGCTTTGGTCGTGGGCGTCATGGCGCTTGCGGGCTGCGCCGTCAAGCCCCCGCTGCTCGTCCAGCTCGAGCAGGAAAAAATCACCACCATGACCCTGGTGGTGGAGCGCGAAACGCCGCGCTACACAGTGCCGGCCTACCTCGAGTCGGCGCGGATAAGCGGTGGCCTGGCAAGTGCGCTCCTCGGTGGATTCGCCGGGTTCTCGGATGACTACCTGCTCGACAAGGCCCACGCCGCGCTCAACCAGGCTGCAACCAGCCAGGGCTTGAACAGCGCGCAGCGCCAGCGCTTTGTCGAGGGTTTTGTGGAGCGGCTGCGCGAAAAAGGCATTGCCGTCACCGTGGTGCCGGCGACGTATGAGAAGGGCACGCTGGGCGGCTCCCGCTACTTCTTCAAGCCGACGCTGCAGGAAGTGAAGGCCCTCCCCGCCGACAAGCCCTCGCTGTACCTGAACCTCGACCTGGGAACCGCCACCGTGGGCACCATCACCCCCAGCATCCTGGCCACCCTGAACTCCACCGGCGTGGTCAGCGCTCCCGGGCCCCAGCAAAAATACCGGGGTGCCTCGGTGGGTTTGCCTGTTCCCCGTTCAGGCCCTTTCCCCGAAGGGATGACCACCTTCCCCGGCCTGGAGGCGGCGACGGCCCGTATCGTTGAATTCGACGCCGCGCTGGACCGCCTGATACCCGTCGCGCTGGATCGCCTGATGGCCCAGTTGCAGCAGCAGGCAGTTCCGAAATGAGCGGAAGGCCGGCATCCCGATAAAGAGATCCGGCTTTTTCCCACTACCTCGCTATTTCTTCCCCTCCACCTGCTGCGCCCAGCTGGCCGTGTTGCTCTTGCCATCCAGGAAAGGCAGCACCGTCGGCACCAGGGCCGGCGCCAGGAAGAGGTCGTAGTGCGTGAAGCCCGGCAGTATCGCCAGCCGGTTCTTGGCCATGTGCTCGCGGCCCCAGCCCGCGTCCCTCAGCCCGCCGCCCAGCAGCTGGTAGAACTTCATGATGTGCTCGGGGCGGTACATGTCGCTGTCGCCGAAGACCAGCATCACCGGCATCGCCAGCTTCTTCACGTCCTCCGCATAGTCATAAGGCTTGCGCATGAAGGCGCCCATCTGGTCCAGCAGCTTGGGGAAATCCTGCGGGCGCGGCGCCACCGCGGCATAGGACTTGTACATCGGGCTGTCCTTCATCATGTCGGCCATCGCCGCGCCGACCTGCGCCTGCATGGGCAGCATCTCCGGGAAGAAGCCGTCTTGCGCATAGCCGGCCGACACCAGCGCCAGGCGCCGCACGCGCTCAGGGTGCTGCACCGCCATGCGAAAGCCGACACCGCCGCCCAGCGAATAGCCCATCACGTCTACTTTGTCGTAGCCGAGCTGCTTGACGATCTGCGCCATGTCGTCGCCCATGTCGACCACGCTCATGGGCCGATCCGTCAGCGCCGTCCGGCCATGGCCGTACAGATCCACGCCAATCACCTGGCGGGTTTTGACCAGCTCCGCCAGCACCGGGCCGAACATGTCGAAGTCGCCCAGGCCGCCATGCAAGAGCAGCAGCGGCTCGCCCTTGCCGTGCACCTGGTAGTGGTAGTTGACGCCGTTGACGCTGAGGTAGCCGGTCTTGGCAGGCTTGCTTTCCTGGGCGTGGGCAGCGACCGGGACGATGGTGGCAACGGCCACCGCGGCGCTGAGCAGCGGGGCAAAAAGAGTGTGCAGGAACTTCATCGATTTCTCCTTGGGTTAAAAAAGCGAACCAGGTAAAACAAGCAAATAGCCCATCGGGCTTTTTCGCTTGCTTCCCTGTTACGACGATCAGGTCTGGAGAATTCGACAAAGCCCGGCTACGTAGGCCTATACGTGAGGAACGTGAGACCTAGGCAGTCGCCTGCGCCGCCGCCATGTCCATCCACACGGGCTCGAACACATGGCCGTCCGGGTCCTGGAAGGCGCGCGAATACATAAAGCCCATGTCCTGGGGCGGGCGAACATCGGCCTTGCCACCGGCGGCCGCCGCGGCCTGCGTGATGCTGTCCACTTCTTCGCGGCTGTCGCGCGACAGGGCCAGCAACACTTCGCAAGTCTGCTGCGCGTCGGCGATGCGCTTGGCGGTAAAGGTCCCGAAGTACTCGTGCGTCAGCAGCATGAAGCTGATCGCCTCCGACCAGACCATCATCGCGGCCTGCTCGTTGCTGAACTGCATGTTCTGTTCGCAGCCTATCGCCTTGTAAAAGCGCAAGGCGGCGCTCAGGTCCTTCACGGGCAGGTTCACAAAAATCATCTTGGGCATGGGGGTTCTCCTTGGGGTTTTGGTTAGGTTGGGGTCAATGGGTGATCAGTGGCTCAATAGTTCAGTGGCTTGGGGAACGGGTAAAGGTCATGTGCGTGACGCCGACAGGTGTCGAGACGGACTCGATGTCGTAGTCCTTCTCAAGGCCCTCCAGGCCATCCCACAGCCGCACACCGCGGCCCAGCAGGATGGGCACCACCACGACGTGCATGTGGTCCACCAGCCCGGCCTTGAGGAACTCGCGCAGCATGGTCGGGCCTCCGCCCAGGCGTATGTCTTTGCCGCCCGCCGCCTTGCGCGCCGCCTCCACCGCCTCTGCCGGCGACGCGTCGATGAAGTGGTAGGTGGTGCCGCCCTCCATCTCGATAGGCGGGCGGGTGTGATGGGTCAAAACAAAGACCGGCGTATGGAATATCGGGTTGGGGCCCCAGTGGCCCTTCCACGCCGGGTCCTTGTGCCAGCCCGGGTAGCCGTATTTGCCGGCGCCCATGATCTCCGCGCCAATGTCCACCGAAAAAAGCCGGAGAAAGGCGTCATCGACGCCCGACGTGCCGCCCGTCTTGCCTATCATCCGGCGGCCCCACTGGGTTTCAAACATCCATTCGTGCAGCCGTTCGCCCGCATGGCCGAACGGGGCAGCCAGGGATTGGCCCTCGCCGGTTCCAAAACCGTCGAGCGAGATAGTGACGTGTTGTACGCGAACAAGTGACATGGGGTGCTCCTTTGCTCAGGTTGAAGGGTTGGGGTGAATGAATCAAGAGTCAATCAGGAAGGATCATGAAGCTCCCACGCGGCGGTATTTGTCGCCCACTTCCGCGCGTATCGGCGCCGTATCGTAGATGATGGTCATGGTCGCTATCAGGCCCTGCTCGTCGAAATCAAACAGGTCCACGCAGCGAAAGCTCACGTGCGAGCCGTCAGCCAGCTCCCACTGGTAGGTAAAGCAGACGGTAGCCCGGCGCGAGCCGGCCGCGCTCACAAACACCTCGGGATCCTCCAGCACGCTGCGCCGCGTGGCAGCCTTCAATTGGTCAAAAAACTCCCCCGCCGGCTGCATGCCCAGAAAGGGCGAGCTCACCATGCCCTGGGGGCTGAACAGCGACACGACGCCGGGCATATCCCCCGCGGCCAGCAGGGCCAGGTACTTGTGGATGGTGTCGATATAGGCAAGTGCGTTCGAGCTGATGACCATGGTGTGGGGGCGTGTTGGAATAAATGAATGAACAGGGCGCCATCGTAGGAGCGCCCGCGCCCCAGCACCAACGAAAGATTTTGGGGTCAGCCATGTGCGGCGCGCATGGCTGACTGCCGCCGCCACGGGGCCGCCACGATAAACTGCGCGCATGCCCGCTTTGCCGCCCCTCTATGCCCTGCAGGCCTTCCTGGCCGCCGCCGATTGCGGCAGCTTCACGGGTGCGGCCACCCGGCTCAACCTGACGCAGGGCGCGGTGAGCCGGCAAGTCCAACTGCTCGAGGAATATTACGGATGCCCGCTGTTTGTGCGCGTGGCCCGCGGCCTCACACTCACCGCCGAAGGCCAGCAACTGCTGGCGCCCGTGCGGCAGGCGCTGGAGACTTTGGCCCAAGCCAGCGCCCGCGTGCGGCGCGGCACAGCAGATGTCCTCCGCGTCCAGTTCCCGCCCACCATGGCTGTCAGGTGGTTTCTGCCGCGCCTGCCGGCACTGCAGGCCGCGCTGCCCGGCCTCGAGATCCGCGTCGCCACCCACTGGACGGACGCGCCCGATTTCAGCAACACCGATGCCGACGTCATCATTGCCCACGGCAAGGGCGGCTGGCCGCACCTGGTCGAAGTGCCGCTGATGCGCGAGCGCCTGGTCCCCCTGTGCACCCCCCAGCTGGCCGCCGGCCTGCGCGAACCGGTCGACCTGGCCAGCGCAACCCTGCTGCATGCCACGGCCAGCCGGCATGAATGGCTGACCTGGTTGCGCGGCGCAGGTGTGCCCGACCTGCAGGGCGCGCGTGAGCAACTCTTTGACACGGTGGACATGTGCGTCCAGAGTGCCGAGCGCGGTTTGGGGGTTGCGATTGCGGATGCTGCGCTGTTTACCGACCTGATCGCGTCGGGCAAGGTGGTGAGGCCCTTTGACATCGAGGTCGATAGCGGGAATGGCTACTTTTTGACTTATCCGCTTCAGCGGCGGGAGCAGCGGAGTATTCGGCTGTTTGAGGAGTGGATGCTGGGTGTGCTGCGGGGGTGAGGGCGGTTTGGCTGTGCAGCACCGACTCATGTCTGATCTGTTGCCTGCATGCGGTTTCAAGGGAACGGAGGTGCTGCCGGCTTGGCCGGGCGTGGCTTATGCGGCGGTTTGAGGCTCGGCTTGGGCGTGGAAAACGCAGGCGATCCGTTCGCCTGATGTCTAGCGAGCGAGTTCTAATATCAGGTCAGTGGAATTTCCACTATGCGCACCCGCCCGCTTGAAAGCTCGGCACGTCGAATGTCATCCTTCACACTGCTCAAAATAGACTTTGACGCAATGACCGCGAAAATCACTGGAACAGGGAGAGACAGGAGCCGCTCGAGTTTCCGGTAGAACTGCGAAGATTCACGTACCACTGAAACTTCGATCCAAACTTCCTGTTCTTTTTCGCCGTCTCTCTCTCGAATAAGCAGATCAACGTCTCTGAATCCGAGATAGCGATTTGAAAACTTATAGTTTTTAACGATATTTCGAGTCGAATCACTGTGAAAAAGGTGGGGGTCGTTCTGTAGAAAATTGGCTAGGGCTGCTTCATATCCCTCAGGCGTCAGTTGGGAGGCGGGTTGCCACGAGGCGATACGGTGAACAATCAGGTCTTGCAGACTTTCGGACTGAAAGGCTAAGCGCTCATCACTATTGAGGCTTGAAATTTCACATCTGAGGTAGCCCAATAATTTCGCCAACACATCGAGCTCCTGCAGCCTTGCCAGAAGCAAATAACCTGATTTCGGACCCCTAACGCGAAGTATTAAGCTTCCCGTACGATGATCGACAAGAAGCGCTGAGGGGATCAACCATTTGATCATTCGGAAAGCTGCGTCAACATCCTGTGAGGTCACAGCTGGGTCGCTGATTCTTACTTCGAAGATCGCCATCTCTTCAAGCGTTATATCTTTCGCAATATCAAAGATTGTCTCTGCAAGAAGGAGTTGATCCTCGGCACTCAACGGCTGTTTTCTCCCGYGAGCACCCCTGCGTGTCGAAATCTTTTTGTGAAGGGCCGCATATTCGGTACATTCGCCCTTACGCTTACGAATCCAAGCCTCCATTGCCTCAAGACCAAAACCTACGTCATACCACTTGCCGGCTGGCGAATCGGGCAGAAGCTGCGCTGCTACTCGCAAAAATGCTTTTGGAATGGGATCAGGGCCGTAGTATTCATCGATACCCCCAGTCCTATTTGCTGCAATGGCCAGATACTTATTTCTGATCCCTTGAACAAATTCTGCCGCATGTCGTTGTTCGTCGGGAAGGGTATGGGTGCCTGCACCTGGTACGCCAAAGGTGTGCTTCTTGGCTACTAAGTCGTAGAAAAAATTTCTAGTGAAAAAAGTTCTGACGGCGCTTTTGTGAATGTTTGTTCGGATCTCAAACGCCGTAGCGACAACCACGCTCGCCGCGGAATCTGCGGCGCCGGAGCGTCCCAGATCCGATATTGCAGCCATTTCAAGATCATGCTTAGCCTTCCGGAATCTCCTGACGATAGCGGAACGTTCAACTGCTGCGAGCGAATCAGGAACCACTATCAAGATATCCAGATCGCTTAAGGTGCTGTCAAACTGGTCGCCTTCATCATTAATGGCGCTCCCAAAAAGGTAGATAGAGCAACTGGTCTCTAAGCTGATTTTCTGAGCCCAGGATTCGCATAGCTTGACGGCATCCTCCGCTCCAATTTCGTCCATTGTCATCTCTCAGTCTCCCAGCAAGATAAAAACATTCTTTGTCGTGAAGGCGATGTTGAATCGTCGATGTATCTGCTTGACGATTTTCACCTGCTCCTCACTCAAATCACTGCAGTGTGAATTTTTCTTCTAGAAATTGTGCGTGAGAAGGCGAAATTTAAGAGTACTCGCGTTTTGGCCGAGATATGTACGAAGCGTAGTTTGGCGTGGCCGAGGCGGCAATTTCCTCATCTATTTGTAGTAGATGCAAAGGGCGGGCCACTAAGAAAAATCCGGGTACTCAGGGTTTACCTATCCAGGACCTCCTTCTCAGAAACTGCTTCGCTCACTACAGTCTGTAACAGGTAGAACAAAGGGGCATGGGATGAAGATTTCAAAGAAGGTGCTGGACCGTTTCTCTGCAACGCTGAAAGGCTTCCAGGCGATTGGTGTTTCACACAGAGCGCGTGATGTCTCCGAGGCAGACACCGTGACCTTGGTCAAGGACATGCTTGCCGATGTCTTTGGGTTCGACAAATACCAGGAACTCACGAGTGAACACCAGATACGCGGTACGTACTGCGATCTAGCCGTGAAGATCGAGGGCAAGGTCAATTACTTGATTGAAGTCAAGGCTGCCGGCACAGAGCTGAATGACTCGCATCTTCGCCAGGCGGTGAACTATGGTGCGCACCAAGGGATTGAATGGGTCGTCCTGACCAACGCAATTGATTGGCGGCTCTATCGCATCAAGTTCGCCCAGCCCATCGACTTTGAGGAAATTTCTTCTTTCAAAGTACCCGACATCAATCTCAAGAATGAAGACGACTGCAAGAAGCTGTTCTTGCTATGTCGCGAGGGGATCACGACTGATGCGATGGATGTGTATCACCAGCACACCCAAATACTCAACAAATTTGTGGTCGCGCAGATCGTGCTGGCGGAGCCTGTGGTGGGCGCCATACGACGAGAGATGAGACGTCTTTTCCCGGAACTAAAGGTCGATCAAGAGCATATCTTTGAGATGCTCAGCAATGAAATCCTCAAGCGCGAGGTTATTGAAGGTGACAAAGCCAAAGATACGCAAGCCAAGATAAAGAAGGTCACAAATAAGTTAGCAAAGGTGATTGAGAAACAAGCTATCGCGGAACAACTGAGCAAGCTTTCGGGAATAGCAGAAGTGGCTCCTACTCCTATTGAGACGTAGTACGGTAGCCATGCAAAAAAATCTCAACACTAGAGGCCGATGTCCAACGAATCTCTTCTGATAGCGCTTATTGACTACGACAATGTGCGCAGCATACGACCTGAACGAAATTTAGGTGATGTAGCACAAAATTTAGAGTCTATTGCGGAGCAAGCAGTGCTTCATATGTCCACAAATACAGGAGCTACGGAGGTAGTGTTGCGCCTTTATGGTGGATGGACGGATCGCGGCGGTCGATACACTCAGCAGGCCGAATGGGTACTTACTGGATGCCAGCAGATCCGAGGGTTACGACGGCGTGTACGGGTTCTGCCTGAGTTGGCAATTTCACTTGCGTCAGTAGGCGGTTACACGCTGAAAGGACTGTTCCGACGAAATGGCTCAGCGGCTGAGCAAAAAATGGTAGACACCGTGATGTGCTGCGATGCCGTCTACCTTGCTCGTGGCGCAGCCATCTTATTGATGTCTGACGACGATGATGTGATGATCGGTAGCCTTGCAGCGTCTACGGAAACGACGCAGAGCATACATCTCCTTCGAAGACGAGCTTCAGGTACGGCGCTGAATGACTCTATTTGCCTTGAGAAAGGCATCAAGATTTTTCAAATTCCTTAGGACCAATATGTCGGCATTTCCTGAACGGTTGTTAACTACTTGGCGTGACCGTCTTCTTCGAGATTTGCATCCTTTTGCAGATCCGGGGACAGAGCTGAAGGTTGAAATGGTTGGGCGGAATTTGGTGGCGAACTGGGTACAACGTGGTTCGGCGAGACAACTGACCGCGTTGGGCGCGCTTGAAGGGTCACTCCGAATACAAGCCGAAGACCGGACGGATTCTTATGCGGGATTCTTTGCCGGCCCATCAATGGGAGACCTAACGGGGTTGGCCAAGATGATGCTCCAAGCACAAGCAAAGGATCGACTGTATATCCGCACCCTTGCGAAAATAAAAGACCAATCGATCGAAAGTTCAGCGGGTGAAATTGACGCTGTCACACTTATCAAAACTCAGACTCTGCATAACGAAGAAGATGATGGAACTCGACTGCTTGTTATTACTGGTGAGCCAGGCGCGGGAAAAACCAGGGTACTCGAGGAGGTCGTCAAATCAACAGCAACTGATTTTCTAGAGGGAAAATCGACGCATTTGTTCTTGTATATAAACGCTCAAGGTCGAGCGCTTGCGCGATTTAATGAAGCGCTGGCAACTGAACTGCAAGACCTCCGATCTCTGCTGACATATCACGCAGTGTCGACGTTGGTTCGATTGGGGCTCGTGGTTCCGATTGTGGACGGATTTGATGAATTGCTGGGTACTGGTGGCTATGAAGATGCGTTTAGCTCTTTATCCGATTTTCTCGAAGAGCTAGATGGCTTGGGGGCAATTGTCGCGTCAGCGCGTAGTAGTTACTACGAGCATGAATTCGTCTTTCGCGCAAATCGCGTATCTAGTTTGGGTGCGCATGCTTGGACACAGCATCCCATTGAGATATCCGCTTGGTCCGAAGATCAATTTGAAAGCTACATTGGAGAAGCTTGCAGCGGTTTAGATGAGAATACAAAAGAAGAGGTGATTCACAAGATCCGGGAGCTATTCAAAGGTTATCCCGAGCTAAGAGCAAAACCTTTCTTTGTTTCGCGAGTTACCGATCTGGTAATGAACGGAACAAGCTTTCAGGATTCCGGCTCCGTGCTCGAGAGGCTGGTGGATGCGTACCTCGTACGTGAGCATGCGAGCAAATTGCTCGATAGAAATGGCAAGCCGCTGCTTTCTATGAGTCAGCTTCGACAGCTTTATGTCGAACTTGCAGAGGAGATGTGGAATCAGGAAACTCGACAGCTTGATGCTCGAAGTGTCCGGGAATTGGCCGAGCTCGTATTGCTTTCAGAGAATGCACCAGATGGAAGCTTGCAAACGGTAGTGCAGCGGATGCCGACAATGGCTTTTTTATCCAATGGGGCTAGGCGAGGAAGTGTTGCCTTCGAGCATGAAACATTCTTCAGTTACTTTCTAAGCGCTCGCCTCACCGAGCGTTTGATTTCGGATGCCTATCCATTGGAAAGGCTTCTCGGGCGAGCGGTGATTCCTGAGGAAGTTTCTGATTTGACAGCCGAATCACTTTCCGCCTCTTCGTCAAAGGCTGTGCAGCAAGTCTTCAGCCGATTTTCCACCGCTATCCGAAATGCAGTGTTCAATCAACAAGTAGTGCGAGAGAGTGGCGGCGTCATTGCTTTGTCGATGCTTCATGCGTTACCTCAATTCCGATCTGGCGACGCCTTTGCTCTCTCTGAGGTGGTGGTTCCTGGCGGATCACTAGCTAATTGTCAATTGGAGAATATTGCCTTCGACAATGTTGAGTTTAGGCGCGTGGATTTTTGTGGGGCTCGCCTCACGGGTTGCAGTGCTGCACAAACTAACTTCGTGGAAATCGCAATTGATGCGGGGACTAACCTCGATTTACAGAATACTGTTGCCTTAGAGAATTTTCGAGGGCTCTGGGTATATAGCGGAAACAGTTCAAAACTAACATACGAGCCGGAAGAGATTCAAAGTGCGTTGGCTAAAACAGGAGCTTTGCCAGACCAGTTGCGCCCTCAGCTTAAGCAGGTTTCTAGCGAGGTTATTCATTTGCTTGACGTGCTTGCTCGGGCGTATCTCCGCAGCAATCCAGTGACCACTGAAAATAACAAACTTATCGCGCTGAAGCGATCTGACATTTGGCACGATCTGGAAAGCGCTCTCGTTAAGCATGGAATCTTGTCGAGAGAGGGCCGAGATACTAAAGGTTCGCAGAAGGTCTTTCTTCGAAGGCATGTAGATATCTGGTCTGTCCTTCAAGGGCAACTTCCCGGCGTGACGGATGATCCAAGAATATCGTCGTTGTGGGACGAGCTCGAACTAAGGTTCCCAAAGAAAGATGCACCTGTTCAATAGGAGCACGTGCTCGGTGAAGAGATACATATAGTTCAAGATAGGCGCGCGCATACGTCTGGTGAGCAAGCCGCCTTCATCATGCTCACCCGTGGTAAGGGCTTTTCTTGCCTAATCTGGCCCCACATACGCCACCCGGCGTATTCCCCAATCCCCCTCCGGTCCCCAGAATCCACTCATCGTTGCCCTAAAGCCTTGTTTCACAGGCTTTTGCGCAGCGAAACGCGATTCAGTTACCCCCATACCTATCTACTACCGGAGAGGATCACATGCAAGAACGTCGATTTACCCTCAAGGCGATGACCGCCGCCGTCGCACTGGCCGCCTTGGGCGCCGTGCCCGCTTTTGCCCAGGACACGATCAAGGTCGGCGTGCTGCACAGCCTGTCGGGCACCATGGCGATTTCTGAAACCACGCTCAAAGACACCGTGCTGATGGCGATCGAAGAGATCAATGCCAAGGGCGGCGTGATGGGCAAGAAGCTCGAGCCCGTGGTGGTGGACCCGGCCTCCAACTGGCCGCTCTTCGCTGAAAAGACCAAACAACTGCTGGGCCAGGACAAGGTTGCCGTGATTTTCGGCTGCTGGACCTCTGTGTCGCGCAAGTCGGTGCTGCCGGTTGTCGAAGAAATGAACGGCCTGCTGTTCTACCCCGTGCAGTACGAGGGTGAAGAGCTGTCCAAGAACGTGTTCTACACGGGTGCGGCGCCTAACCAGCAAGCGATTCCTGCTGTCGACTATTTGATGAGCAAGGCCGGCGGCGGCGCCAAGCGCTGGGTGCTGCTGGGTACCGACTATGTCTACCCCCGCACGACCAACAAGATCCTGCGCGCTTACCTGAAGAGCAAGGGCGTGGCCGACAAGGACATCGACGAGAAATACACCCCGTTTGGCCACAGCGACTATCAAACCATCGTGGCTGACGTGAAGAAGTTCTCGCAAGGCGGCAAGACGGCCGTGGTGTCGACCATCAACGGCGACTCCAACGTGCCTTTCTACAAAGAGCTGGGCAATGCCGGACTGAAGGCCAAAGACGTGCCCGTGGTGGCCTTCTCGGTCGGTGAAGAAGAGCTGCGCGGCGTGGACACCAAGCCCCTGGTCGGCCACCTGGCCGCCTGGAACTACTTCCAGTCCATCAAGAGCCCGGCCAACACCGAGTTCATCAAGAAGTGGTCTGCTTACGCCAAGGCCAAGAAGCTCCCGGGCGCCGACAAGCCTTTGACCAACGACCCGATGGAAGCCACCTACATCGGCATCAACATGTGGAAGCAGGCCGTCGAGAAGGCCAAGTCCACCGACACCGACAAGGTGATCGCCGCCATGGCCGGCCAGACCTTCAACGCACCCTCGGGCATCGTGAGCAAGATGGACGAGAAGAACCACCACCTGCACAAGTCGGTGTTTATCGGCGAGATCAAGGCGGATGGGCAGTTCAATGTGGTGTGGAAGACGCCTGGTCCTGTGAAGGCTAAGCCATGGTCTCCCTATATTGAAGGCAACGACAAGAAGCCTGATGAGCCTGTGAAGAAGTAAGAGGCTGGGGTTCGGGTGAGGCCGGTTGGCCCCCACCCTAACCCTCCCCCAGTGGGGGAGGGGATCAATACCCCAAGTCATTCTTTCTTGCTCCTTCCCCCGCTGGGGGAAGGTTGGGATGGGGGCCCGACGGCCTTAGCCCAACACGGTTCGGCCCGGTTCTTGCTGAGATAGCAAGACCGGCGCCCACAAGGAAGTTGCAGTCTGGGCGCCCCACCGATAAGCTGGTGCGCGCCCAACCTACAGGTTCTTTCCACATGCTGCTACGCCACTTTTTCTCTCTCTCCCTCACGCTCCTTCTAGCAGCCCATGCCCACGCCTTGACCGCCGACGAGGTCAAGGGCATGGCCCTGGGCGAGACGGAGGCGCGGGTGGCGGCTTTGGCCAAAGCCGCGGCTGTGGCGGATGACAAGACGGCGGCGTTTATCCAGGCGCTGTCGGACGACGCGGTGAAGACCAAAGGCGACAAGGTGTTTGTCGTGAAGGACGACAAGGCCTACGACCCGCTCACGGGCGCCGAGACGCCGCTGCCGGCCGATGCCGAGGATGTGATCAACCCCAACCTGATGCGCAGCGAGATTGACAACGCGCTGGCGGCGCTGAAGCTCTTTTCCAAAGACGAAAAACAACGGCGCGACGCGATCAAGACCCTGGGCGGCGACAACGACGAGGCGCGCCTGCCGCTGATCGAAAAAGCCTACGCGGCCGAGACCGTGCCCGAGCTCAAGAACCAGCTGGAGCTGATGCGTTCGGCCATCCTGCTGGGCAGCAGCGACAAGGCCAAGCGCCTGGCCGCCGCCGCGCAGCTGGCCGGCAGCAAAAACCCCAATACCAAGACCGTGCTGATAGAACGCCTGGGTACCGAAACCGATGCCGACGTCAAGGTGGCGCTGCAGGCGGCGCTGGCCAAGGTGGAAGCTTCGCTCGAATGGGGCAACAAGCTGGGCGCGATTTTCAGCGGCATCAGCCTGGGCAGCATTTTGCTGCTGGTGGCGCTGGGCCTGGCCATCACCTACGGGCTGATGGGCGTCATCAACATGGCGCATGGCGAGCTGATGATGATCGGCGCCTACGCGACCTATGTGGTGCAGGGCCTGTTCCAGCGTTACTTGCCGGGCCTGTTTGACTGGTACCTGCTGGCCGCCGTGCCTGTGGCCTTTATGGCCTCGGCGCTGATGGGCGCGGCGCTGGAGCGCGGGGTGATCCGCTTCCTCTACGGCCGGCCGCTGGAGACCTTGCTGGCCACCTGGGGCATCAGCCTGATGCTGCAGCAGCTGGTGCGCTCGATTTTCGGCGCGCAGAACGTCGGTGTGGAAAACCCGGTGTGGATGAGCGGCGGCGTGCAGGTGCTGGGCAACCTCTCTTTGCCATACAACCGCCTGGTGATCATTGTCTTTGCGGTGGCGGTGCTGCTGGGCGTGGCCTGGCTGATCAGCCGCACACGCCTGGGCCTGTTTGTGCGCGGCGTCACGCAGAACCGGCCGATTGCCGCCTGCATGGGCGTGAACACCGCGCGTGTCGACACCTACGCCTTCGCGCTGGGCTCCGGCATCGCGGGCCTGGCCGGCTGCGCGTTGAGCCAGGTGGGCAACGTGGGCCCCGACCTGGGCCAGGGCTACATCGTCGACTCCTTCATGGTCGTGGTGCTGGGCGGCGTGGGCCAGCTGGCGGGCACGGTGTATGCCGCGCTGGGCCTGGGCATCCTCAACAAATTCCTCGAGGGCTGGACGGGCGCCGTGCTGGCCAAGATCGCCGTGCTGGTCTTCATCATCATCTTCATCCAGAAGCGGCCGCAGGGCATCTTCGCGATGAAGGGCCGTAGCGCAGAAGCCTGATCATGAGCACCCCCATGGCAACCCCCAACACCGCGGCCTCTCGCGTGCATCTTCCCGCCAAGGGCCCGCTGCTGACGCGCGGCGGCTGGAGCGCCTTCATGATGGCGCTGATCGCCGTCTGCGCTATCGCGCCGGTGCTCAACCTCTGGGTGCCCGAGGGCAGCATGTTCCACATGAGCACCTATGCGGTGGCGCTGCTGGGCAAGATCATGTGCTACGCGATCTGCGCGCTGGCCATGGACCTGATCTGGGGCTACACCGGCATCCTCTCGCTGGGCCACGGCGTGTTCTTCGCGCTGGGCGGCTACACCATGGGCATGTATTTGATGCGGCAGATCGGCCGCGACGGCAATTACAAAAGCGACCTGCCGGACTTCATGGTCTTCCTGGACTGGAAGGTGCTGCCCTGGCACTGGACCTTCAGCGACAGCTTTGCGGCCACGCTGTTCCTGATCGTCGCGGTGCCCGGCATCGTGGCCTTTGTGTTCGGCTTCTTCGCGTTTCGCTCGCGCATCAAGGGCGTGTATTTTTCGATCATCACCCAGGCCATGACCTTTGCGGCCATGCTGCTGTTCTTCCGCAACGAGACGGGCTTCGGCGGCAACAACGGTTTTACCGACTTCAAGCGCATTTTGAACATCCCGCTGGCCACGCCCTCGATGCGCATGACGCTGTTTGTGCTGACGGGCCTGACGCTGCTGGGCTTCTTTTTGTTTGCCAAATGGCTGGTGGGCAGCAAGTTCGGCCGGGTGCTGCAGGCGATACGCGACGCGGAAACGCGGGTGATGTTCTCGGGCTACAACCCGCTGGGCTACAAGCTCACGATCTGGGTGATCTCGGCCGTGATGTGCGGCGTGGCCGGGGCGCTGTATGTGCCGCAGGTCGGCATCATCAACCCGAGCGAGATGAGCCCGGCCAATTCGATCGAGATCGCGATCTGGGCAGCAGTTGGCGGCCGCGCCAGCCTGATTGGACCGATAGTCGGCGCCTTTATCGTCAACGGCGCCAAGAGCTGGCTGACGGTGGCTTATCCCGAGTTCTGGCTGTACTTTCTGGGCGCGCTGTTCATCAGCGTCACGCTCTTCCTGCCCGATGGCGTGGTGGGCCTGGTGAAAAAGCTGCGCAAAGGCGGTGCCAAATGACCCCCGACCTGCTCGAACAAGGCGCGCGCCGCGTGGAAGAGCGCCTGGCCGCGCTCGAAGCCGGCAAATCCAATACCGAATCAGGCGGCCGCAGCGCCAGCGGCAGCCGTGTGGCCCATCCCGCCGGCGAAGTCGACGTCACCCACGGCCGCATTCTGTATCTCGAAGACGTGAGCGTGAGCTTTGACGGCTTCAAGGCCATCAACAAGCTGAGCCTGGACATCGCGCCCGGCGAGCTGCGCTGCATCATCGGCCCCAACGGCGCCGGCAAGACCACGATGATGGACATCATCACCGGCAAGACCCGGCCCGACGAAGGCACGGTGTTTTTCGGCAGCACGATCGATTTGCTGCGCCACAAGGAAGCCGAAATCGCCCAGTTGGGCATAGGCCGCAAGTTCCAGAAGCCCACGGTGTTTGAGCAGCTGACGGTGTTTGAAAACCTGGAGCTGGCCCTGAAGACCAACAAGGGCGTGAAGCACTCGATGTTCTTCCGGCTTGACTCCGCCCAAAGCGACCGCCTGGCCGAAATCCTGGTGACGATTCACCTGGCCGACAGTGTGGGGCGGCTGGCCGGCAACCTGAGCCATGGGCAGAAGCAGTGGCTGGAGATTGGGATGCTGCTGATGCAGGATCCGAAGCTCTTGCTGCTCGACGAGCCGGTGGCGGGCATGACCGATGAGGAGACGGCGCGGACGGCTGAGCTCTTTCTTACGCTCAAGGGGCAGCACTCCTTGATGGTGGTGGAGCACGATATGAGTTTTATCAAGACTATTTCGGAGATTGTCACGGTGCTCTGTGACGGAGCTGTGCTTGCGCAGGGGACGCTTGATCAGGTGCAGGCGGATGAACGGGTTATTGAGGTGTACCTTGGGCGCTGAGTTTGTTTTTCCGGGTCTTGCTCCGGCGAGGCGCGCTCTTCTGAGTTCTGCTGGCCGGGGTCGCCCGGCATGCGACTCACTTTCTTTTGCTTCGCCAAAAGAAAGTAAGCAAAGAAAAGGCGACCCTGGTTGCTGCGTCCCTCCGCTGCGCTACGGGCAACCTGCGGTGCTCGGTCCAGGCGGGGTCTCGCTAAACTCGCCTTCGGCTCAAACAACGCGATCCCTGATCCGCCTGAACCTGCGCTCCTCGGCGCATCCACAAGGGGTGGAGACCAGGAATACAAATACCAAATACTTGAAGAAACAAGGACTCGCCAAGGCGAGTCCTTGTTTGTCTTGGTTTGTTCTTTGGTATCTTTCTTC
>NZ_JBFUBU010000040.1:0-45330 GCF_056405595.1 Polaromonas sp. P1_G1 | reverse complement strand
GGCTGGGCCAGGGCTGCGCCGACGGGCAGTAAAAACGCAAGCAGCAGTGCCGCGCGGCGCAAGCGAATGGATCTCGGCATGAAGACTTTCCAGAGATGAAATGTAAGCACGATTTTGCCTACCCACGGGGGTGGTGCTGCGCATGCAGCGCCTTGAGCCTCTCGCGCGCGACGTGGGTGTAGATCGTGGTGGTGGAGATGTCGGCGTGGCCCAGCAGCATCTGCACCGCGCGCAGGTCGGCGCCGTGGTTCAGCAGGTGCGTGGCGAAGGCATGGCGCAGGGTATGGGGCGACAGCGGCGAATGGATGCTACTCAGCACTGCGTACTTCTTGACCAGCATCCAGAACATCACGCGGCTCATGCCCTTGCCGTGGCCGGTGACGAACAGGTCGTCGGTCTGCTGCCCGCCCAGGATGGCCGGCCGCGCCTCGGCGAGGTAGCTGACTATCCATTCGCGCGCCACCTGGCCGAAGGGCACCAGGCGCTCTTTGCTGCCCTTGCCCATGACGCGCAGCACGCCCTCGTTGAGGCTGAGGTGAAAAGTCTTCAGGCCCACCAGCTCGCTCACGCGCAGGCCGCTGGCGTAGAGCAGTTCCAGCATGGCGCGGTCGCGCAAGCCGAGCGGCGTGTCTACGTCCGGCGCGGCCAGCAGGGACTCGACCTGGGCTTCGGTCATGGTCTTGGGAACCCGCAGCGCCTGTTTAGCCGACTGCAGCTTGAGCGTCGGGTCCGCGTCTATCAGTCGCTCGCGCAGCGCCCAGCGGAAGTAGCGCTTGAACACCGTGAGGCGGCGGTTGGCCGAGGTTGCCTTGGTCGCGGCATGCCGGGCCGAAAAATAGCTGTTGAGGTCGGTCTCGGCCGTGGCATCCAGTACACGCCCGCCCTGCCTGGCCGCGCCCAGCCAGTCGGCGAACAGCGACAGGTCCCGGCGATAGGCCGCCAGCGTGTTTTTGGAGAGGCCGTCTTCCAGCCACAGCGCGTCGATGAACGCGTCGATGCTGGACTGGCTTTGTGTTTGCATGGGGGTGACCATAACAAAAAAGCCGCCGTGCATTCAACTGCACGACGGCTTGATCGGGGAAGTCCCGCACCGGGCGAACCGGGACCAGACTTATTCCAGCTTGAGCTTGGCGGAGTCCACCACTTTTTTGTAGACCTCGAACTCGGCCTTGATCTGGGCCGTGAACTGCTCGGGCGTGTTGGCGATGATCAGCGAGCCCGTGTCCTCGATGCGCTTGCGCACGGCCGGGTCTTCCAGCGATTTCTTCACGCCTGCGCTGACCTTGTCGACAACTTCCTTGGGCAGGCCCTTGGGGCCCAGGATGCCGTAGTAGGCCATGCGGTTCACCGGCTCCAGGCCGACTTCCTTGAAGGTCGGCACGTCCGGCAACACCGCCAGGCGCTGCGGCGCGGCCACCACGATGGGGATCAGGCGCTTTTGCTGGATAAAGGGCAGCGCGGAAGGAATGTTGTCAAAAATCATGGGGACCTGGCCGGCCACCGTGTCGTTAAGGGCCGGGCCCGCGCCGCGGTAGGGGATGTGGGTCACGAAAGTCCCCGACATGCTCTTGAAAAGCTCCATCTGCAGGTGGCCGATGCCGCCCGTGCCCGAGGACGAATAGGAGTACTTGCCGGGGTTCTTCTTGAGCTCGGCCAGGAACTCCTTGTAGTTGCGGGCCGGAAAGCTCGGGTGCACCGCAATGATGTTGGGCGTGGCCGCGATGTTGATGATGGGCGTGAAGTCCGTCAGCGTGTTGTACGGAATTTTGGGGTTGATGGCCGGGTTGGCTGCGGTGGTCGACACCGTGGCCACGCCCAGCGTGTAGCCGTCGGGAACGGAGCGGGCGATTTCCAGCGCGCCGACCACGCCGCCGCCGCCGGCCTTGTTCTCGACGATGACGCTCTGGCCCAGGGCCTTGCCCAGCGGCTCGGCGATCACGCGGGCCACAATGTCCGTGGTACCGCCGGGTGCGAAAGGCACCTGCAGCTTGACCACCTTGTTGGGGTAGCCCTGCGCCAATGCAGGGCCCGCGGCGGCGCCCAGCACAAGCGCGGACAGCACCGAGTAGGCAAAGAGATAACGACGTTGCATGTTCAAATCCTTCCGATGAAACAGCTGAAATGGTAATCGCAGCCACGCGCTTCGCAGTTGTGGATTACGCATAAGGGCAAACCCGCAGGGATTGCGGTTATTCTCGGCGGGGTGAATTACGCCCAGCTTCTTTTTCCTGACTTTTCCCTTATCGTTTGCGGCTACCTGGTGTGCCGCTACACCGCCCTCAACCGCACGGTCTGGGAGAAGGTGGAAAGCCTGGTCTATTACTTTCTGTTTCCGGTCTTGCTGTTCCACTCCATCGTGAAAAGCCCGCTGGACCTGGGCGCCGCCTCCAGCCTGATAGGCGCCGGCCTGCTGATGGGCGTGGCCGGCATCGCCATGGCCTACAGCCTGCCGCACCTGCCCTGGCTGCGCYGCCACATCGACGCGCGCGAGCACGCGGCCAGCGCGCAGGTGGCCTTTCGCTTCAACTCCTTCATCGCCCTGGCCCTGGCCGACCGCCTGGCCGGCGCCCAGGGCCTGCAGCTGATCGCGGTGCTGATCGGCGTCTGCGTGCCCCTCTTCAACGTTGCCGCGGTATGGCCCATGGCAAAGCACGCCCAGCGCGGCTTCCTGGGCGAGCTGGTGCGCAACCCGCTCATCGTGGCGACAGCCACGGGCCTGGCCGCCAACCTGCTGGGTTTCAGCATCCCCGTCTGGCTGGAACCCACCGTCAACCGCATAGGCGCCGCTTCCCTGGCCCTGGGCCTGATGTCGGCCGGCGCCGGGATGCAGTTCGCGCACCTGTCGCAAGCCAAGGCATTGACGGTGGCGGTGCTGTCGATACGCCACTTCCTGCTGCCCGTCGTGGCGCTGGGCCTGGCCAGGGCTTTCGGCTTGTCGCCGATGCAAACCACCATACTGCTGGCCTTCTCCGCGCTGCCCACCGCCTCCAGCGCCTACGTGCTCGCGGCGCGCATGGGCTACAACGGGGCTTATGTGGCGGGGCTGGTGACCTTGTCGACCATGTTGGGGGTGCTTAGCTTGCCGTTTGCCTTGGCGGTGTTGCGCTAGATACCCGCCCCCCAATTCCTGCCGGCATCTTCCCGCCCGGTCGGTGACACCCAAGCCTTGGCTGTTTCCGCCCGCACTGGGTATACTGATGTAAAAATTTGTAGCCGGTATGGCAATGACAATGACAGGGAGTCAGGGATGGGAATTCATAGCGTAATCGCGGCCTTGATATTCACGGTAGCGGCGTGTTCGAGCGCCAGCGGCGGCCAAACCCTCTTCAAATGCGGCGCCACGTTCCAGGACAAACCCTGCGATACGGAGGTTCAGAAAAAATACTCTCCCCTGACAGGTTCCTTCAGCAAGGAACAGGTCAATGTCACGGCCGATGCACAGTGCGCGGACAAGGGCATTCGCGCCCTGCCTTTTATCCAGGCGCGAACCCGCCAGGAAACCCTGGAAAGCCTGCACACCGCGATTGACAGCAAACCCATCGCGAGACTGGAAAAGGTCAAGGAAAAAGAACTGGCTACCGCGGTTTTCGCCAAAAAAGGCAGCCCCGTGGAAATCCGCTCCGCCATCGAGACGGAGTGCATGGACAGCAAGCAGTTCGGCACAAGGGCCCGCGCGCCGACCGCTTACCCTTACCCCGAAAGCAACGCACGGACTATTGCCGCCGAGAGGCGCGCCGAGGCAGCCGCGGCGAGAGCCGCCGCCGCAGCCGACCGCGCATCGCGCCGCTATTGAATCAAGCTCCCCTGCCACAGGGGAAATAACAACTCAAGACCCACAGGAAGCCCATGAAGTCAGCCTATCTAGTTCTGGGAGTGCCGGGAAACGCCTCTCGGGAAGACATCGAAGCGGCCTTTGAAAAAGCCAAAAGCGTTTATTCTCCCGCCAGGCTTGCGGCAGACCCGCAAGCCGTTGATAAATTCCTTGAAGTCAAAACCGCACACCAGATCCTGCGCGACGAAGAGTCCAGGGCCGCGCATGACCGCAAGCTGAGCAGCGCGAAGACTGGCGCAGCGCCAGCCGCGCGCATCGACAGATCGGTCAGCGTGAAACCGGAGGCCTCATTGCCTGCGCGCATGCTGCCGATCCTGCTGGCGCTGGTCATCGTGATTTTCGCAACGGGCTATTACGTCAGTTCCAAGCGGGAAGCCGCCCGGAAAGTACAGGAAGCCCATGAACTCCAGCTGAAAGCTCAAGCGGCCGAAGAGGAAAAGAAAGAACAGCTTCGCCTGGCCGCCGAGGAAGCAAACCGGCAGCAGATCGCCAGGCGCGCGGAGCAGCAGGACAGCCAATTCCGCCGGGAAAGCGAGCGGGCCATCAGCACCGCACGTTATTCAGAAGCACAGCGCAGCTACCAGGAAATTCAGCGGGAAAGCATCGAGCAACGGGAAGCCCAACGCAAAGAATACGAAGCCAGGTCGCGCGAGCAAAACGAGGCCAGAATGGCAGAGCAACGACTTGCCAAGGACAAGGCCCGTATTCGCGAACTGTGCTACCAGAACTACAAGCGCTCCGACTGCTGAGGCATTCAGGCAGCGTTCTTCTTCTCGATAAATTCGCCCATCCGGCTCAGCAAGCGCCACCACTCCGACCCATCGTCGCGATAAACCCGTATCGCCCCCGCGCGCACCAAAATCTTGCGCAATTCATCTTCCTCAAATCCGCCCAGGTGCATCTGCAGGGTTTCAAAGGAGCGGTCGGTATAGCCCTTGTGGCTCAGGAAATGGCGCGCCGTGTCTTCGGCCATGAATTCGGTCTTGTGTTGTTCATGTGCCAGCGCCAGCTGGTGTTTGTGAAGCTGCCGGTTCAGGAAAAACGTAATGCCGCCGCCAACGGCCGCGCCGAACAGCGAAGCCAGCGCGCCTGAGATCGTGGGGTCCATGTGGGAGTCCTTTCATGCACGGGGCATATTACCGGAGGTCATTGGGCCAGGGCCCATTCAATGTGTTCCGCGACCAGTTCGCCGCTCTCCGCGGCACGCGCGCGCAGGGCCTCGCGCAGGGGCCGCCCGGCGGGCTCATCGAGCACACGCAAGGCATTGCCCATGGCCACCGCGATGTTGCGCAACCAGCGCTCGTGGCCTATGCGCCGTATCGGGCTGCCTTCGGTGAAGCGCAAAAACGCCTCTTCGGTCCAGCCGAGCAGGGTCACCAGCTGCTGCCCCGTCAGGCCCTGGCGTTCGTCGAAATCGGGCAAGGCGCTGCGCTGGGCGAATTTGTTCCAGGGGCAGATCAGCTGGCAATCGTCGCAGCCGTAGATGCGGTTGCCGATCAGCGGCCGCAGCTCCAGCGGGATGGGGCCGGCGTGTTCTATGGTCAGGTAGGAGATGCAGCGCCGCGCGTCGAGCTTGTGCGGCGCGATGATCGCCTGTGTGGGACACACCTCGATGCAGGCCTGGCAGGTACCGCAATGCGCCGCCACCGGCTCGCTGGGCGGCAGGGCGAGGTCCACATAGATTTCCCCCAGAAAGAACATGGAGCCGGCCTCGCGGTTGAGCAGCAAGGTGTGCTTGCCGCGCCAGCCCTGCCCGCTGCGCGCCGCCAGCTCGGCCTCCAGCACCGGCGCGGAATCGGTGAAGGCGCGGTGGCCCAGTTGCTCCACGTGCGCCGAGATCCGTTCGCCGAGCTTTTGCAGGCGGCTTCGCATGATCTTGTGGTAGTCGCGGCCGCGCGCATAGACCGACACAATGCCCTCGGCGGGCCGCTCCAGGCGGCTGAATTCCAGGGCCTGCCACTCCCCAGGCGCGGCGGCGGTGGCGGCCGGCAGATAGTTCATGCGCGCGGTGATGACGCTCACCGTGCCCGGGATCAGCTCGGCCGGCCGGGCGCGCTTGAGGCCGTGCGCGGCCATGTAGTGCATGTCACCGTGAAAGCCCGCCGCCAGCCAAGCCGATAATCCGGGTTCGGCCGACGATAGGTCGACACCGGCAATGCCGATTTGCGAAAATCCAAGCTCGCGCGCCCAAGCCTGAATTTGAGAAACGAACTGATGACTGTTCAAAGAGTTGCTGGCGGACACCCGCCGATTGTAAAAAACATTAGCTGGCACGACGAAGAGGCCACGGCGGACTTCGCGCGGGCCCTGGCCGGCCACCCCGCCATAGGCCGCGCGCTGATCGAGCTGCAGGGCGACCTGGGCGCCGGAAAAACCACCTTTGTGCGCCACCTGCTGAAAAACCTGGGCGTGCAGGGCCGTATCAAGAGTCCCACCTATGCGGTGGTTGAACCTTACACGCTCGCGGACGCCGGCCCGGATGCAGGCCAAAATGGCGGCATGAATATCTGGCACTTCGATTTCTACCGCTTCAACGATCCGCGCGAATGGGAAGAAGCCGGCTTTCGCGACATCTTCGCCGCCCCCGGCCTCAAGCTCGTCGAATGGCCCGAAAAAGCCGGCCCCCACCTGCCGCAACCCGACCTGCTGCTGCACCTGGAGGTGCTGCCGGACGACACACGCGCCGTCACCCTGACGGCCCACACAGCTACCGGCGCGGAACTCATCGCATGAAGCGCCCGGCCCTGAACCGCCGCAGCGCCCTGCAACTGGGCAGCGTGGTGCTGCTGCTGGGCGTGCAGCACATCGCGCGCGGCGCCACCATCGTGGCCGTGCGCGTCTGGCCGTCCAAGGACTACACGCGGCTGACCATCGAGTCGGACGGCGAAATCAAGGCGCGGCAGTTTTTTGTCGCCGAACCGCCGCGCCTGGCCGTCGACATCGAAGGCATAGACCTGATCCCGGCGCTGCGCGAGCTGGTCRCCAAGGTCAAGTCCGACGACCCCAACATCTCGGGCATACGCGTCGGGCAAAACGCCCCCGGCGTGGTGCGGCTGGTGATAGATCTCAAGCAGCCGATACAGCCCCAGGTGTTCACGCTGCCGCCCGTCGCCGCCTACCAGTACCGCCTGGTGTTCGACCTCTACCCGACGCAGGTGGCCGACCCGCTTGAAGCCCTGATAGCCGAGAAGCTCGCCGACCGGCAGTCCGCCGCCGCCCCACCCGCCGCCGGCAGCGACCCGATCGCCGACCTGATCGCGCGGCAGTCGGGCAAGCCGGCCGACAGCAAACCACCGCCGGCCGCCATCGCGGAAAAAGAAAAAGAAAAACCCACCGGACCCACGCCCAGCCCGGGCGGCGCCAAACCATCGCCCGAAGCGGCGATCATCGCCAAAAACAAGACCGACCGCCTCGTCATCGTGGCGCTGGACCCGGGCCATGGCGGTGAAGACCCGGGCGCCGTCGGCCCCGGCGGCACGCGCGAAAAAGACGTGGTGCTGCAGATCGCCCATCGCCTGCGCGACCGTATCAACCAGCAGCCCAATATGCGCGCCTACCTCACGCGCGATGCCGACTTCTTTGTGCCGCTGCACATCCGCGTGCAGAAAGCCAGGCGCGTGCAGGCCGACCTCTTCATCAGCATCCACGCGGATGCCTTCTTCACGGCGCGGCCGCAGGGCGCCAGCATCTTCGCGCTCAGTGAAAAAGGGGCTTCCAGCAGCGCGGCGCGCTGGATCGCCGACAAGGAAAACTCAGCCGACCTGGTGGGAGGCGTCAACGTCAAGGCCAAGGACGCGCAGGTGCAAAAAGCCCTGCTGGACATGAGCACCACGGCGCAGATCAATGACAGCCTCAAGCTCGGCAGCGCCATGCTGGGCGAGATCGGCAACGTCGGCAAACTGCACAAACCCAAAGTGGAGCAAGCCGGCTTTGCCGTCCTCAAAGCGCCCGACATTCCCAGCGTGCTGGTGGAGACCGCCTTCATCAGCAACCCTGACGAAGAAGCCAAGCTCCGCAGCGACGACTACCAGATACAGCTGGCCGATGCCTTGATGCGCGGCATCACACGCTACTTCGCGCGCAATCCGCCGCTGGCGCGCAACCGCGCTGTCTGATCACCACACCGGCGCGTACCGATGCGCCAAAAATGAAGACTAAAGACCGCACCGAGCCGACAGCCCGCGACGACCTTCTCCTACAGTCCCGGCGCACTTAGCCCCCTACATTGAGGTCACAGGCAAAAGCCAGGACCTCACGGTGTGAATGTCAGCAGCAAGAGCCTGAACTCTTAGCAAAGGTAAACAACTATGAACACGAAACTTATCTTGTCGACAGCAGCGGCAGCGGCACTCATCGGTCTCGGCGGCTGCAGCACCAACCCGACGAACGCACAAATCGGCACCGGCGTTGGCGCGGTAGCTGGCGGTCTGGTGGGCAATGCCGTGTTCGGCAGCACGCTCGGCACCGTAGGCGGCGCCGCAGCAGGTGCGCTTATCGGTAACGAGGTCGGCAAGAAGCGCTGAGTTCGCACCACACCCGGTTTAGAGGGCGCTTCAAGCGGCTCTACACCGGGTAGATAAGCGAGTTGAGGATCATCTCGCTGTCATATACACAAAGACGGCTCCTGAATTTCAGCGAGCCGTCTTTTTGCGTGAGCTCGTCGATATAGCGGCCCACGTTGTAGATCCCGCTCACCCCGCCCGGCTTGGTGCGGAACACCGCGTAGTTGGCTTCGGCTTTGATGAGCTCGCCCTCTGGTGAAACTTCACGCGAGAGGATGCGCGCCGGGCTGATGATGTGCCGCATGTAATACGGCCCGTGGTAAATCGTCTGCGTGACGCCGTACACCCGGTCTTTCATCATGCCGCGGCTTTCCAGCGCCATCAGCGCCAGCGGCAGGCCGCGGTCGAAGTTCTCGCGGGCCTGCACCTTGTAGCGGCCGTCTTCCACGAAGAATTCAGGCCATTCCTCAAAACGCTTTTCGTCGAGCGCCGCCGCGTAGTCGGCGTTGAGCCGGTCCACCTGCAGTTGCAGCAGCAGGCGCCGCGTTTGTTCGATCTCGGTCATAGGCCCATGACTTTCTTCCAGTAGGCATACATGCTGCGGATCAGGGTTTCGGTGACCATGTGCTCTGTCATCTCCGTGCCCGTGCCGCCCAGTTCGCACAGCGTGGCGCCCTCGCCCGCCTGGTCGAACCCAGCCTGGCTGAACTCGATCACCTCACCGTCGTCCGCACTCACAAACCCCGCCGGCCCGAACAGGTTGGCCTGGCGCAGGCGGCGCTGCGTCATCTCGGGCGTGTCATCGGCAAAGCCGAAATGCGTCCAGATGAAATCGAACTCGCCCTGACCGCGCGGCACGATGTGGCGGGTGCTCAGCGAATTGACCTGTTGCTGGATGATCAGGCTGGGGAACAGCGTGATCATGGTGACGGTGGGCGTGATGTCGCTGCCGGGATTGGACGGGTCTGCTACCCGCCACCAGGGCTCGGGCACCACGTCCAGCAGCCGGTCGTCATGCAGCGCCATATTGGCCTTGAAGGAGCTTACGCCTTCCGTCACGGCCGCGTTCTGGCCGCCTTCGTTGCGGCGCGAGATCATCACCGCGTGGCGGCCCTCATCGTCCATCACCATGCGGCTCTTCTGGTCGGCGCGCCACAGGCCGAAGGTGACAAACCAGGTATGCAGCAGGCCCGGGTGGTAAGGGTCCTTGATGTTTTCCATCATCAGCTTCCAGTTGCCCGGAATGCGCTGACGGTTGTAGCCCAGCAGGGTCAGCTTGCGCGCGCCTTCCGGGCCCTTGAAGATGCGGTCCAGCCAGGGCATGAGCTGCGGGCCCAGGTAGTCCTCGAGCGGCTCGGTATCCTCGCTGAAGGTGGCGAACACCAGGCCATGCAGCATCGCCACGCGCAGCTTGGTCAGGCCGTGGTCCTTCAGGTCAAAGCTTTCCGGCATGCCGCCGTTGGTGCAGTCGCCCTCTTTCACGCCGTCCTTGAAGGGCAGGCCCGCGAGGTCGCCGTTGAGCTTGTAGGTCCACTGGTGGTAGGGGCAGACAAAGCTGCGCGCATTGCCCTGCGGGTTCTGGCAAAAGCGCACGCCGCGGTGCGCGCAGCGGTTTTCTACCACGCGTATGCCGTGGTCGGTGGCGCGGTCTTTGGGCGCGATGCGGTCGCGCACCATCAGCACCTGGCGCTCCCCGACATGGCTGAGCTTGTAGTCGCCGACATTCGGTATCTCGGCCTCCAGCCCCACATAGCACCAGTGCGCGCCGTAGAAGATTTTCTCGAGCTCGCGCTGGTAGAGCTGGGCATCGGTATAGGCCCAGAAAGGGACGCGGCTGGAGCCGGGCTGGGTCCAGCGGGAGGGCTCTGCGTTTGAAAGGGGCGGCGCGTTCATAGGTCCTCGCACGGAAATGGGGATGCTGCGCGTCAGGGTGAGGAAGCAGCGGATCCGGCCTTGCGCCTGGCCTTCCAAGCGCCAAAAATCACCAGCAGGCCGGGCACAAGGATTAAAGCCCAGATGATCTTGTCGAGATGAGTTTTGACAAAGGGGATGTTGCCGAAAAAATAGCCCACGGTGACAATGCCGCCCACCCACAGGGCGCCGCCCACGAGGTTGAACAGCGTGAACTTGCTGCGCGTCATCTCCGACACGCCCGCGACAAAGGGCGCGAAGGTGCGCAGGAAAGGCATGAAGCGCGCCGCGATGATGGTGATGCCGCCATAACGCTCATAAAACGCGTGGGCCTGGTCGAACGCCTTTTTGTTGAACCAGCGCGAGTTCTCCCACTGGAAGACCTTGGGCCCCAGGAAGCGGCCTATGCTGTAGTTGCACTGGTCACCCAGCACGGCGGCCACAAACAGCAGCCCCACCGCGAGCGGAAAGCTCATCAGCCCCACGCCGCACATCGCGCCCACCACAAAGAGCAGCGAATCGCCCGGCAGGAAAGGCATGACAACCACGCCGGTTTCCACAAAGATGATGATGAACAACAGGGCATAAACCCAGGCACCGTAGCTGGTGACAAACGCCTCCAGGTGCTTGTCGACGTGGAGGATGAAATCGATGAGAAAAGCGGCTAGTTCCATGATCCTGATTCTGACATGCCCAAAATCCCGGCAAGGTGTGCGGTCAAGTACGCCAATACGGGCCTGAGCCTAAAATTGGCCCTACATGACCTCCTCGACATCGGCTCCCCGCCGCCCTATCCGCGAACTTCCCGATGAACTGATCAGCCAGATTGCCGCCGGCGAGGTTGTGGAGCGCCCCGCTTCGGTGGTGCGCGAGCTGGTCGACAACGCGCTGGACGCGGGCGCCACCCAGGTCACGGTACGCTTGCTGGCCGGCGGCGTACGGCTGATCCTGGTCGAGGATGACGGCTTCGGCATTCCACGCGAAGAGCTGCCGGTGGCCCTGAGGCGCCATGCGACCAGCAAGATCGCCTCGCTGCAGGACCTTGAAGCCGTGGGCACCATGGGCTTTCGCGGCGAGGCGCTGGCCGCCATCAATTCGATCGCCGACATGAGCCTGCTGTCCAGGACCGAAGGCAACGAGCACGCCTGGCAGCTGGACGGCCGCACCGGCGAACTCAAGCCCGCAGCGCGCAGCCGCGGCACCAGCGTGGAGGTGCGCGAACTGTTTTACGCCACGCCGGCACGCCGCAAGTTTTTGAAAACCGACGCCACCGAACTGGCCCACTGCATCGAAGCCGTGCGCCGCCACGCGCTGGTGCGGCCCGACGTCGGCTTTGCCATCTGGCACGAGGGCAAGCTGGTCGAGCAATGGCGCGCCGCCACCGGCGACGGCGCCCACGCGCAGCGCCTGGCCGACGTGCTGGGCAGTGAATTCGTCGAGCAGTCGGTCGCCGTGAATTACGAAAGTTCGTCCCTGCGCCACGACGGCCAGCCCGCCGTGCGCGTCTGGGGCGTCGCCGGCATTCCGGACGCCGCCCGTTCGCGCGCCGACCAGCAGTTCGCCTACGTCAACGGCCGCTACGTGCGCGACAAGGTGCTGACCCACGCGGCGCGCAGCGCTTACGAGGACGTGCTGCACGGCCATCGCCAGCCAGTGTATGCGCTGTATGTCGAGATCGACCCCAGCCGCGTCGACGTGAACGTGCACCCGACCAAGATCGAGGTGCGCTTTCGCGACAGCCGCGAGGTGCACCAGGCGGTGCGCCACGCCACCGAAAACGCGCTGGCGATTCCGCGTTCCAGCGTCGCGGCCGATGCGGTCATCGCAGGCATAGGCACGGATGCCGCCCCGGAATCAAGCCCCGTTTTTTCGCGCCAGGGATGGGCGCAACCGGCGATGAATTTCGCCGCCGGCGCCAATGGCGGCAACCGGGTGTCCGACTTTGAAGCCATGTGGCCGGCGCCGTCGCGCCCCGCTGAAGGCCCCATGGAAGCAGGCGGCAGTTTTGCGCCCGCGCCTTCGTATGCGCCCGCGTCCGAAGCGTCCATGAACGGCGCGGCTAGCCCCATCGGTGCCACGCCCCTGCCTCCGGGCGACTGGCCGCTGGGCCGCGCGATTGCCCAGTTGCAGGGCATTTATGTGCTGGCCGAAAACACCCAGGGACTGGTCATCGTGGACATGCATGCGGCCCATGAGCGCATTGTTTACGAGCGCCTGAAAACCCAGATGGACGGCGGCGAAGGGGCCAGCCTGGCCAGCCAGCCGTTGCTGATCCCCGCGACCTTTGCCGCCAGCCCGCAGGAAGTCGCCACGGCCGAGGCCAGTGCCCAGACACTCGCGACGCTGGGCCTGGAAATCACGCCTTTTTCGCCCAAGACGCTGGCGGTGCGTGCCGTGCCGACCAGCCTGGCACAGGGCGACGCGGTGGAACTGGCGCGCAGCGTGCTGGCCGAACTGGCCCAGCACGACGCCAGCACGGTGATTCAGCGCGCGCAGAACGAGCTGCTGTCGACCATGGCCTGCCACGGCGCGGTGCGCGCCAACCGCAAGCTCACGCTGGACGAGATGAACGCGCTGCTGCGCCAGATGGAAGCCACCGAGCGCTCCGACCAGTGCAACCACGGCAGGCCGACCTGGCGGCAGGTCAGCATCAAGGAACTCGACTCGCTCTTCCTGCGCGGGCGTTAAAAACAGCCTTTTTTTGAGGCTGTTACATAGGGGGAAACACTGCCGCCAGAACTTTTCAGGCAGACTGCACTCAGTCATGACCATGAAACGCTGGCATCTTTTCGCAAGCTTCGGCACGGCGCTGGCCCTGCTGGCCGGCTGCGCCACCCTCGACGAAAAACAGCGTGCCTGGATCTTCCAGCCCAGCGACCGCACCTGGAGCGGCGGCGCCGCCGCCGCGGTGGGCATGGACGACGTCTGGATTGACTACACCGCCGCCAACGACCATCCGGTCCGCCTGCACGGCCTGTGGCTGGACGGCGAAAAGCCGGATGACGCGAAGGCACCGGTACTGCTCTACCTGCATGGCGCGCGCTACAACGTCACCGGCTCCGCGCCGCGCATGCGCCGCATGCAGGAACTCGGGTTCTCGGTGCTGGCCATCGATTACCGGGGCTTCGGCAAAAGCACGCAGGAACTGCCCTCCGAAAAATCCGCCTACGAAGACGCCCGAGCCGCCTGGGACTGGCTCGCGAAAAAATACCCGGACCGGCCCCGCTACATCTTCGGCCACTCGCTGGGCGGGCCCATCGCCATCAACCTGGCAACCGAAGTCAACGACGAGCGCGGCACCATCGTCGAAAGCACCTTCACCTCGATCGCCGACGTGGTGAGCAGTTCCCAATGGGGCTGGATGCCGGTGTCGCTGCTGATCACCCAGCGCTTTGAAGCCGTGCGCAAGGTGGACAAGATAGGCTCGCCGCTGCTGGTGGTGCACGGCGGCGAAGACCGGCTGATACTGCCCGACCTGGGGCGCAAGCTCTATGACGCCGCCGTGCAGCCCAAGCAGTTCCTGCTGGTGCCGGGCGGTTCGCACCACAACACCAACCTGGTCGGGCTACCGCAGTACCGGGAAGCGCTGACCCAGCTTTTTGACCTGAAATAAGGTCACGGGGGAAGGGGCGGCTAGATGCTCCGCGCTTCACCAGAGCCCAAGCCTCGTAAAAAAGCAGTATTACTACTGACTACTGCAATTCAAGCAACAATTTTTCACAAATAGGTATTTTTTACTTACCCAGAACATGTAGCCGGATGTAACATCCTTTCTCGAATAACACTTAGAAATCGAGAGGGATCCATGAGCCAAGTCTTGCCACTCCGCAGGCTACCCGCCTTCACCTCGCTGGCTCTTGCCCTGCCGCTCTTGGCATCGGCACCCCTGCATGCCCAGACAGCCGCAACCACGGCATTGCCGGCGCTTGCAAAATTCAATGGGGCGGACACGGCCTGGATGCTGATCTCGACCGTGCTGGTGCTGCTGATGACCATTCCCGGCATCATGCTGTTTTACAGCGGCATGATGCGGGCGAAAAACGCCCTCTCCATCGTGGCGCATACCTTCGCGGCGACAACAGTCGTCACGCTGGTATGGGCGGGCATTGCCTACTCGCTCGCATTCACGCCCGGCAATCCCTGGATCGGAGACTTGAGCCGGGCGCTCAGCGACGGGCTGCTGGGTGCCAGGGTCGGTGCGCACGTCTCGGCGCCCACCGTGCCGGAATCCGCTTTTTTCATGTTCCAGCTGGCATTCGCCATCATCACCTTCGCGCTGATCATCGGCGCCACCGTGGAACGCATGCGCCTGAGCGCCACCATTTTCTTCGCGGCCTTCTGGACCATACTGGTCTATGCCCCCGTGGCGCACTGGATCTGGCAACCCACGGGCTGGCTCGCCAGCATGGGACACATGGATTTTGCGGGCGGCACGGTGGTGCACATCGCCGCGGGTGCCAGCGGCCTGGTGGCGGCCAAGGTGGTGGGTCCGCGCAAAGGCTTCGGGACCGAGCCCATGGTGCCGCACAACCTGCTGGTGACGATCATCGGCGCCGGGCTGTTGTGGGCCGGCTGGTTCGGCTTCAATGCGGGCTCGGCCTTTGAGGCCAGTTCACGCGCCGTGGGCGCCTTGCTGGCCACCCAGGTGGCGGCCTGCGTCGGTGCGTTCGTGTGGGGAATCTGCGAATATGTCCAGCGCGGAAAATTCAGCGTGCTGGGCATGGCAACGGGCGCTATTGCCGGCCTGGTCGCCATCACGCCGGCATCCGGCTTTGTCGGTGTCCTCGGCGCATCGGCACTGGGCGCGGCGGGGGGTATCGGCTGCTTCCTCGCGGTGACCCGTTTCAAGCGCGCGACAGGCATCGACGACTCGCTCGACGTGTTTGCCCTGCATGGCGTGGGCGGTTTCATCGGCACGGTCCTGACCCCGATCTTTGCGCTCAAGGAAATTGCACCGGTCACCGCGACCGTGCTGACCAATCTGATGGGCGCCTGCGCCGTTGCGGCCTACGCAGGCATCATGACCTGGCTGATTTTGTTGGTGGTCAAACCCCTGGCTGGCCTTCGCGTGACCGCGGAAGAGGAACAACTGGGGCTTGACCTTGCCCAGCATGGCGAAATGATTTCAGGCGCATGAGCCCCTGGCGATCACACCGTTCACCATGCAGCTCACCATGAATCCGCCCGATTCCGACCTCATGACCTATGCCGTGCGCATGGTCATTCCCATGAAGCGGGAATTCGGACGTTCACTGAACGTCCACCAATTCCTGCACGACCTGCCCTACGCCACGGAAGTGATCCAGGAGGCGCTGAAAAGCAAGGACGAACGCCTGCGCGGCTATGCGGCCTATACGCAGACCAAAATTTTCGGCCCTCGCAGCAGCGACCCCTTGCCGCCAAATGCGGCTGCCACGGCCGAAACCTTGCCGGCCGCACCGGTTGCCTCCGCGGCAAGTGAAACGGAAATCAGCGAAGACCTCCGGGCCAAGGCCATCGCCCGGTACAGGTCGGGCCTGCGCTGAAAACCCCGGTGGCGGCCGCGCCGCCGCACGGGCGTTTGTCTGATACGCTCAGTTGAATGGATGTTTCCGTTTCGAAGACCGTGGCGCCCGCCATGCCGGCCGGCATGGTCGTATTGATCCTGTCAATGCTGCTGGGCATACAGCCCGTCACCACCGACCTCTACCTGCCGGCCCTGCCCGCGCTCACCGAAGGTTTCGGCGCGCCCATGTCGCAGGCGCAGCTCACGCTCAGCGCGCTGCTGCTGGCCTTCGGCACCTCGCAACTGATCTGGGGCCCGCTGTCCGACCGCTTCGGGCGCCGCCCCATCCTGCTCTGGGGCCTGGCGGCCTACACCCTGGCCTCGATCGGCAGCACCTTCGCGCCTTCGATGGCGGTGCTGATCGTCTGGCGCGTGGTCCAGGGCGCGGCCATGGGCGCGGCGGTCATGTGCGCGCGCGCCATCGTGCGCGACCTGTACCAGCCGCTCGAAGGCGCGCGTGTCATGTCCAAGGGCCTGAGCGGCCTGGGTGTGCTGGCCTGCATCTGCGCGCCGCTGGGCGGCCTGCTGTCTGAGTTCTACGGCTGGCGCATCGCGTTGGCGGCGCTGGCCGTGTTCGGCGCGGCCACGCTGGCCCTGGTCGGCCTTCGTTTTGAAGAATCGCTCGCACGGAAAAACCCGCAGGCCCTGCGGCCCGGCATGCTGCTGCGCACCTGGCTGCAGATCCTGCGCAACCCGACCTTCCTGGCCTTCTCGGCCCTCACAGCGGCCTCCTACGGCGGGCTGTTCACCTTCCTGGCGACCTCTTCCTTCGTTTTCATCCGGGTGCTGGGCCTGAGCAAGACGGGCTACGGCCTGGTGATGTTTTCGATGTGCTTTTGCTACCTTGCCGGCACCTTCATCTGCCGCCGCCTGCTGCCGCGTTTCGGCGTGCGGCGCTCCGTCGCGATTGCCGCCTGCCTGAGCCTGACAGGCGGCACCACCATGGGCGTGCTGGCCTGGGCCGGCGTGCAGAACGTCTGGGCCATCATGCTGCCCTACTACCTTTTCATGCTGGGCCACGGCGTGCACCAGCCCTGCGGCCAGAGCGGCGCCGTCGGCCCCTTCCCGCAGGCGGCGGGTGCGGCCTCTGCGCTCAACGGCTTCCTGATGATGCTGGTGGCCTTCGGCATGGGCGGCTGGCTGGGCACCCACATGGACGGCACGGTGCGGCCGCTGACCAATGGCCTGTGGTTCTGGAGCGTGCTGATCGCGGCCACGGCCTGGACCGTGGTGCGCAAATACGGCGAGCCTGCGCATGAGGCCGCCGCGAGAAACACGTGAGCCCCTCCTGCCTCTGCATCGCCGGACCCACCGCATCCGGCAAGACCGCCGCCGCGATGGCGATCGCACAGCGCCATGCGGTCGAGATCATCAGCGTCGACTCGGCCCTGGTCTACCGCGGCATGGACATAGGCACGGCCAAACCCACGCCGGGTGAACTCGCGGCCGTGCCGCACCACCTGATAGACATCCGCGACCCGCTGCAGGCCTACAGCGCCGCCGAGTTCGTGGCCGATGCCGAACGCCTCATCCGTGAAATCAGCGCGCGCGGCAAGCTACCGCTGCTGGTCGGCGGCACCATGCTCTACTTCAAGGCCTTGTTCGATGGCCTGGACGACATGCCCAAAGCCGACCCCACCGTGCGCGCCGCGCTGGCCGATGAAGCAGCCGCGCAAGGCTGGCCCGCGCTGCATGCCGAACTCGCGCGCGTGGACCCGGCCACCGCCGCGCGGCTGGCGCCCAATGATTCACAGCGCATCTCTCGCGCACTCGAAGTCTTTCGTGTGTCGGGTCGGCCTCTGTCTTTTTTCCATGCGCAAGGCGCGGCCAAAAAAGCCGCCGCCGGCGAGGGCGACACCGCGGCGCCGGTCCTGATCTCCCTGGAGCCGCAAGACCGCGCCTGGCTGCATGAACGCATCGCCCTGCGCTTTGACACCATGCTCGCGGCCGGCTTCATCGACGAAGTCAAAGCCCTGCGCGCGCGCGGCGACCTGAACCCCGACCTGCCCTCCATGCGCTGCGTCGGCTACCGCCAGGCCTGGGAGGCGCTGGACGGCGATTACCCGATGGCGGAGCTGCGCGACAAAGGCATCTTCGCCACSCGCCAGCTCGCCAAGCGCCAGATCACCTGGCTGCGCTCCATGCCGCAGCGCCAGGTGGTGGCCTGCGATGGGCCCCAGGCTTTGCAGCAGGTCATGGAAATCGTCAACACACAAACACAAATACGGGGGCAAGGCCGGGCATGAACAACCTGCAGGTCCGCGAGCTGGCCAAACGCTACGGCGACGCGGTGGTCTTCAGCCATGTTTCGCTGGACGTCGCGCCCGGTGAATTCGTCGCCATCGTCGGTGAATCGGGCGTGGGCAAATCGACGCTGCTCAACTGCATGGCCGGGCTGGACAGCTGGGATGAGGGCTCGGTGCAACTCAAGGGGCAGGACCTGGGCGCGCTCAGCGACGACCAGCGCGCCCTGCTGCGCCGCCGCCATGTCGGTTTTGTCTTCCAGGCTTTCCATGTGCTGCCGCACCTCCACGTGGCGCAAAACGTGGCGCTGCCCTTGCTGCTGCTGGAGAAACCCGACGCGGCCAGGGTGGAGGCCATGCTGGAAGCCGTGGGCCTGGGCGGCCTGGGCGGGCGGCTGCCGCAACAACTCAGCGGCGGGCAACTGCAGCGTGTGGCGATCGCTCGCGCGCTGGTGCACAAGCCCGGCCTGCTGCTGGCGGATGAGCCCACCGGCAACCTGGACCCGGCCACGGCCGCCTTGGTGATGGACGCGCTGATTGCCCAGACGCGCGGGCAAGGCGCTTCACTGGTGCTGGTCACCCACTCGGAAGCCGCCGCCGCGCGCGCCGACCGCACGCTGCACCTGAGCGCGGGCGGCATCCGCTCAAGTTGATTCAGTGTGGGTTGAACAGCACGTAGACCTTGCGCATGGTCGACTGAATGTCCCAAACGCCGGTCGTTTCGGCCGGAAAGAAATACACGTCGCCCTGGCGCAACGCCACGGCCGCGCCGCCGTCCGGCGTGAACACCGCGCTGCCGCTCAGCACATGCATGGTTTCAGCCGAACGCACCTGACGGCGGTAGCTGCCCGGTGAGCATTCCCAGATACCCACCTCGGGCCGGCCGTCGAGCGGCAGCACCATTTTTTCACCGCGCAGCGTGCAGGCCGGTTCGCTGAGCGGCATGCCCACCGTGCCCCAGTCCTGCAAGGCGCCCGAGGCAACGGTCGAAGGTGTGTCGAGTTTGCGGATGCTCATAGGTATCTTTCCGGAAAGGGTTTCATACAGACAATGCGCGGACGCGAGGACTCTTCAACCCAGCATGAGCCGCGGAACTGGCTTTGCCAGGCCGCAGGCGGGCGGCCCCCTCGGGGGGCAGCGCATTACACGAAGTGAAAAGCGTGGGGGCTCACCTGTCTTTCCAACGGTAGTAACGTACCGAAGCGGCGAGAAACCAAGGGTTGCCCGTATAAAACGGCCGCGTCTGGAAAGCCAGCCCATCCAGCGCCGTGCGCCCTTCCCTGAGCCCCAGCACCTGCTGGCCCACGCGCATGCCGAAGTAGCTGGAGGTACCCACACCAGCGCCGCAGTAGCCCATGGCGTAGTAAAGCCCGTCATGCAAGCCGACGTGCATGAGTTCGTCAAAGGTGTAGGCCACCAACCCCGACCAGGAATGGCTGATGCCCACGCCGGCCAGCTCGGGGAAAATCTTCACCATGTCTGCATGCAGCAGCGGCCCGCTCACGCGGCAATCGGTTTCCTGGTGTGACACGCGGCCACCGAACAGGATGCGTTTGCGGTCCGGCGAGGCACGGTAGTAGTACACCACCTTGCGGGTGTCGCTGACGATCCGGTTGCGCGGCATCAGCCGGTCCATCAAGCCCTCGGGCAAGGGCTCGGTGGCGATCATGTAGCTGCCGATGGGAATCACGCGGCGGCGCAGCCAGGGTGTCACCTTGCCGGTGTAGCCGTTGGTGGCCACCACCACGTCGCGTGCCCGCACCGTACCCCTGGGCGTCGTCACCAGGAAATGGCGGCCCTGCCTCTCGATGCCGGTGACGGGACTGCGCGGCACGACCTGCGCACCCGCCGCCAGCGCGCGCTCCAGCAGGCCCTGGTGGTAGCGCGCGGGATGCACCGAACAATGTTGCGCATAAACTGCGCCGCCCCAGTAGGCGTCGGTACCGAGTTCGCCGCGCTGCTCGGCGCGCGGCACCATGTGCGCCTCCACCTCCAGGCCCTTGGGCTGGTGCGCCAGCCTGGCCGCCAACGCCTCGTACTGCGCGGCGTTGTGCGCCGCATGGAAGCGCCCCACCTGTCCGTAGCTGCAATCAATGCCTTCGCTGCGGATGAAGTCGCCGATCCAGGCGAGCGAGCGCCGGCCTTCGCGCAGGATCTCGAACGCTTTGCCGATGCCGTGGCGGCCGGCCAGCAGCTCGAAGCTGGGCTTGATGCTGGTGGACACCTGGCCGCCGTTGCGCGTGCTGCAACCCCAGCCGGCATCCTCGGCGTCCAGTACCAGGGTGGAACGGCCGCCGCGCGCGGTTTGCAGCGCCGCGTGCAAGCCGGTGTAGCCCGCGCCTATGACCGCCACGTCGACACTGGGAGGCAGCGGCGCAGGCTCCAGCACGGGACGCGGCACCTCATCCCACCAGTACGGCGCCAGCTTGCAATGTTCAAGAATATCCACGGGCTTTCCTTCAAGGATTTCCACGGCGCGCGGCGCGCAGCACTTCGTCCGCGCCCTTTTCCGCCAGCATCAGCGTAGGCGCATTGGTGTTGCCGGAAGTGAGCGAGGGAAAAGCCGAGGCATCGATCACACGCAGGCCCGCCAGGCCGTGCACCTGCAGGCGGTTGTTGAGCACGGCCGTCGCCGGGTCCGGTCCCATGCAGCAGGTGCTGACCGGGTGGAACACCGTGGAGGCGCGCCGGCGGATGTCGTCCATCAACTGCTCTTGCGACCGGATGGAGGCGCCGGGCACGAGTTCCTGTTCGATGATCGCGCTGAAAGCCGGCGTGGCGGCCAGCCGGCGCAGGAACAGGGTGGCCTCCATCATCTCCTGCGCATCGTGCTCGGTGGCCAGGGAATTGGGCTCTATCAGCGGCGCCGCCATCGGATCGTCCGATCGCAGCCGCAGCCGGCCGCGGCTGCTGGGCTTGCAGGGCTGGGCGCCGAGCAGAAAGCCCGGGTAAGGGTCCGGCGCCATCAGCGCGCGCTTGCCGGGCGTGGCCCTGAGGTAGCTCAGCGGCGAGAWATACAGCTGCATATTCGGCCGCTCCAGGCCGGGCCGGGAACGGAAAAAACCGCCGCCCTGGTTGACGCTCAGCGACAACGGGCCGCGGCGCATCGCCGCATACTGCAGCCCGGCCCAGAGCTTGCCGTACCAGGTCCCGAGCTGGTTGTTGAGCGTCGGCACCTTCGAACGGTAAAGATGGTCTATGCAAAGGTGGTCTTGCAGGTTCTGGCCCACGGCCGGCGAATCATGCACCACCGCGATGCCCAGTTCCCTGAGCTGCGACGCGGGCCCGACGCCCGACAGCTGCAGCAATTGCGGCGAGTTGACGGCGCCGGCCGCCAGAATCACCTCCCGCCGCGCCCGGGCGAACAATGACCGTCCGCCCTGCCGGTACACCACACCGCTGGCCCTGAGGCCGTCGAACACGATGCGCGTGGCATGCGCGCCGGTCTGCACGCTGAGCCAGGCGCGCTTCATCGCCGGACGCAGGTAGGCGCTGCTGGCTGAAGCGCGCAGCCCGCCCTGGGTGGTGATCTGGTAGATGCCGACGCCTTCCTGCGAGGCGCCGTTGAAGTCGGGGTTGTGGGGCAGCCCGGCCTGCCCGCCCGCCTGCAAATACACCTTGCACAGCGGGTGCACCTGGCCGCTCACGTCGCTCACGCGCATCGGCCCGCCGGCGCCGCGCCAGGCATCGGCGCCCCGCTCGTTGTCTTCGAGTTTCCGGAACCAGGGCAGCACCTCGTCCCAGGACCAGCCGGTGTTGCCCAGCGCGGCCCATTCGTCGAAGTCGGCCGGCTGGCCGCGCACGAACACCATCGCATTGATGCTGCTCGAGCCCCCCAGCACCTTGCCGCGCGGCCAGTAAGCCTCACGGCCGGCCAGCCCGGGGTCGGGCGCACCGCGGTACATCCAGTTCACGGCCGGGTTGTAAAAAGACTTGCCGTAGCCTATGGGCACGCGCAGCCAGACGCGCTGGTCGCTGCCGCCGGCCTCCAGCAGCAACACGCTGTGCTCGCCGGATTCGCTGAGGCGATGGGCCAGCACGCAACCGGCCGAGCCGGCGCCCACGATGATGAAATCAAACTCTGTCACCGGGTCGAGCATCTCACGGCAGGTGGCCTGCCGGACAGGTCCGTTTTAGACTAAATGCCAGACCATTTCCGGTCGCGGGCATGGACACAAGGAGGCGCGACTCAGGCCGCACGGGCCTTGCGCGCCGCGTGCGGCGGCCTGGCTTTGAGCTGTTTGTCCAGCACATCCGCCAGCACCTTGACACCGGCTTCTATCACCGGCGGCGGGCTGCTGCCGAAGCCCAGCACCAGGCCGCTGGCCGTGAGCGGCGTGATGGCAAAACGGCCCAGCGGCGATACCGTGATGCCGCGCCGGTCGGCCTCCTGCGAAACGTCGGCCTCAACCAGCCGCGGCGCGAGATAGCCCACGGTGTGCAGCCCGCTGTGAGCTGGCACCACGTCCAGCAGGCCCTTGAGGTGCTTGCCGGCCGCGGCAGCCAGCGCCTCGTGCCGCTCGAAGTAGATATGGCGCATGCGGCGCACATGAACTGCGAAGTGTCCCTCGTCGATAAACTCCGCCGTCACGCCCTGCGTGTGAGACGGAACGCCCGCCAGGAAGCGGCTCATGACGGCGCGGAAAGTGCCCACCAGCGCCGGTGGCGCAAGCAGGTAGCCCAGCCGCAGCGCGGGGAACAGCGACTTGCTGAAGGTGCCGACGTAAATCACGCGCCCCGTGGTGTCCACGCTTTTGAGCGTGGGCGGCGGCCGGCCGGCAAAAAAGAACTCGCCGTCGTAGTCGTCTTCAATCACCCAGGCGCCAGCCTGCTCGGCCGCCTGCAGCAGCGCGAAGCGGCGCGCCAGGCTCATCACGCAGCCGAGGGGCTGCTGGTGCGAGGGCGTGACAAAAGCCAGGCGAAAGCGCGGTGCCAGGCGCAGGCCCTCTTCCACGCGCAGGCCGTTGCCGTCGACCGGCACGGGAACCAGGTCGGCGCCCGAAGCGACCAGGCTGTTGCGCGCGCCTATGGCGCCGGGGTTTTCAAACCAGACCTTGTCGCCGGGGTTCAGCAGCATGGCGCCTATCAGGTGGAAGGCCTGCTGGGCGCCGCCCAGGATGAAGACCTGTTCCGGATCGCAGGTGATGCCTCGGTTGGCGCGCAGGTGCGAGGCCACCGCGCGGCGCAACTGCGGTGCGCCATACGGGTCGCCATAGCCCATGACGTCATCCTGGTTGCCGCGCAGCCATTTCGCCGACAGCCTGGCCCACTGGGCCATGGGGAATGCGTCGAAAGCCGGTAGCGCCGTGGTGAAGGCGCGCGGCGCATGCGGCAGCCGGCGCCGTTCGACGAAGCGGCCGATGGCTTCCTCCATGACGGCCGACAGGCGCGGCGCGGCGGGCTCCGGGGAAGCAGCCCTGGCTTTCGGGGGCATGGGACGGTCGGCACCCAGAACAGCGCTGACAAAAGTGCCGGAGCCGGTCTGCGAATCGATCAGGCCTTCGGCCGTGAGGCGGCTGAAGGCCTCGACCACCGTGGTGCGCGACACGCCGAGGTCGAGCGCCAATGTGCGGCTGGCCGGCAAGCGGTCGCCTGGCGCGAATCCACCCGTAAGGATGATTTCGCGCAAGGCCATGCACAGCTGCGTGCTCACCGGGTGGTGGTGGCTGTGGTCGATGCGGATCGACAGCAAGAGGGAGCCGCCTGCACGTTTGACCATGGCCTGCCATTTTGTGTTGTTGAAAAAATGGTATCACGCATTAATCAAAATGGACCTTTTCCGCAATCCACTTGAGCGGGATGATGGTTCCATCCAACACGCCTGTCGGCTCGGGTTCCTCCATGCTCATCCGGAAAATCGAAACCTTTTGCGACCCCTTCGTGGGCTTTGTGCGCATCACCGCCGACAACGGCGCGCAAGGCTGGGGCCAGGTCTCGCCTTATCACGCCGACCTCAGCGTGCAGGTGCTGCACCGCCAGGTCGCGCCCTGGTCGCTGGGCCGCGATGCGCTGGACATCGACGGCCTGGTCGACGCCATCGCCGAGCTGGAGCACAAATTCCCCGGCTCGCACCTGTACCGCGCCATCTGCGGCGTGGACACCGCGCTGTGGGACCTGCGCGGCAAAGCCGAAGGCAAACGTGTCTGCGAACTGATAGGCGGCACGGCCAAACCGCTGGCTGCCTATGCTTCGTCGATGAAACGCGACATCACGCCGCGCGATGAAGCCAGGCGCATGCTGGCCTTGCGCGACAAATGCGGTTTTGACGCCTTCAAGTTCCGCGTGGGCGCCGAATACGGCCACGACAGGGACGAGTGGCCGGGCCGCAGCGAAGAGATCATCGCGGCCATGCGCGGCGCGCTGGGCCAGGGCCCGGCCCTGCTGGTGGACGCCAACAGCTGCTATTCACCGCGCCGAGCCATCGAGGTCGGGCGCATGCTGGAAGACCACGGCATCAGCCACTTCGAGGAGCCCTGCCCGTATTGGGAACTCGAGCAGACGCGCGCGGTGCGCGAAGCGCTGTCCATCGACGTGACCGGCGGCGAGCAGGACTGCTACATGCCGCTGTGGAAACACATCATCGATTCAAAAGCCGTCGATATCGTGCAGCCTGACGTCTGCTATATGGGCGGCCTGGCCCGCACGCTGCGCGTGGCGCGCATGGCCGAAGCCGCGAGGCTGCCCTGCACACCGCACAGCGCCAACCTCTCGATGGTGACGCTGTTCACCATGCACCTGCTGTGCGCCATCCCGAACGCCGGAAAGTACCTGGAACTGTCGATCGAAGGGCCTGACTACTATCCCTGGCAAGAGGGTTTGTTCGTGAACCATCCCTACACCGTGCGGGACGGCCGGGTTACCCTGCCTGACGCGCCGGGATGGGGGGTCGAGATCAACCCCGAATGGCTTGCGAAATCCAGCTACCAGATGAGTGAGATCCCCTGACCATGGCCACCCCCTTGAACGCATTGGTGCACGAAGCGCAGGCAAGCGGCACGATCGCCGGCCTGCCGGACCGCCACCTGATCAACGGCGTGTTCGTTCCCTCGCTGAACGGCGGGCGCATGGAAACGCTGGATCCGGGAACGGGTGCCGCCTTCGCGAGCTTCGCCGCCGGCGACGCGGCCGACATCGATGCGGCCGTGGCCGCCGCGCGGGCGGCGCTCACCGGCCCGTGGGCTGCCCTCACGCCGGCGCAGCGCGGCCGCCTGCTGCATCGCGTCGCGGGCCTGATACGCGACAACGCCGACCGCCTGGCCGTCACCGAAACCCTGGACAGCGGCAAGCGGCTGGCCGAGGCCCGCAGCGACGTTGCGGGCGCGGCGGCCACCTTTGAGTACTACGCGGGCGCCTGCGACAAGCACCAGGGCGACAGCATTCCGCTGGGCGAAGACTATCTTGCTTATACCGTGCACGAACCCGTAGGCGTCACCGCCCACATCATTCCCTGGAACTACCCGCTGTCTTCGGCCGCGCGCGGCATCGCGCCGGCGCTTGCGGCCGGCTGCACCGTGGTGGCCAAGCCGGCCGAGCAGACACCGCTGACCGCGTTGATGCTGGCCCAGCTCTGCATGGAAGCGGGCCTGCCGCCCGGCGTGTGCAATGTGGTGACGGGCACCGGCGCGCAGGCCGGCGCCGCGCTGGTGCGGCACCCGGGCGTGCAGCACATCAGCTTCACCGGTTCGGTGGCCACCGGCATTGATGTGATGCGGGGTGCCGCGCCCCAGGTCACCCGGCTGGTGCTGGAACTGGGCGGCAAGTCGCCGGTGCTGGTATTGGCCGACTGCGATATCGGAAACGCCGTGGACAACGTGCTGGGCGGCATCTTTGAAAACGCCGGGCAGATCTGCTCGGCCGGTTCGCGCCTGGTGATAGACCGCCGCATCCATGCCGATTTCGTGGACAGGCTGGTCGTGCGCGCGCGCGCCATAACGCTGGGCCACGGACTGCGCGATGCCGGCATGGGCGCGGTGAACTCGCGGGCCCACCTCGACAAAATCGCCGGCTACGTGGACCGCGCATGGGCACGCGGCGTGGCGGTGCGCTGCGGCGGCCGGTGCACCACCGACCCGCTGACCGGCCGGGGCTGGTTTTACGAACCCACCATCCTGGACGGGCTGAAGCCGGACGACGAGGCGGTGCAGCAGGAGATTTTCGGGCCCGTATTGTGCGTGCAGGTGTTTGACGACCTGGACGAGGCCGTGGCATTGGCCAACGGCACGGACTTCGGCCTGGTCGCCGGCATTTTCACCCGTGACTTCGCCAGCGCGCACCGGCTCGCCCGGCGCGTGGACGCGGGCCAGGTTTACATCAACGAATATTTCGCCGGTGGCGTATCCGTTCCTTTCGGCGGCAACAGGCGCTCCGGTTTCGGCCGCGAAAAAGGGCTGGAGGCACTGCGCAGTTACAGCAAGCTCAAAAGCGTGGCGGCGCGTATTTGAAGCGTTGCGGCATTTGAGGCGATCGGGGTTTCAGGGTGGTTATGGGATGTCAGTTCAACAGGAGTCAATGAAATGATGAACAAGTCGATGAACAAACCGGTCCGCAACCGCGTTGCGATGCTCGGGGTGATGATGGCCATAGTCACCTTGTGGTGCGGCAATGCCGCGGCGCAGCTGACCATCGTGTCTTTCGGCGGGGCCTACCAGGAGGGCCAGAGCAAGGCGCTGTTCCAGCCCGCCGCCAAAGCGCTGGGCATCACCATCAAGGAGGAAACCTACACCGGCATCGCCGACCTGCGCCTGAAGGTCAAGGCAGGGGCCGTGACCTGGGACATCGTGGCCAGCGGCTCGGGCAGCGCGGCGCGCGCCGGCTCTGAAGGCTTGCTCGAAGCGCTGGACTACAAGGCCATCGACGTTTCGTCCTTCGCGCCCGGCCTCACGCAGGAATTCTGCGTGGGCGGCGATGTGTTCTCCACCGTGATGGCCTGGAACACCAAGACCTACGGCGACAAGGGCCCGCAGACCTGGGCTGACTTCTGGGACGTCAAAAAATTCCCCGGAAAGCGTTCTTACCGCAAAGGCGTGGCCGGCGCACTGGAGCCCGCGCTGATGGCCGACGGCGTGCCGCCCAACAAGGTTTACGAGGTGCTGTCGGCGCCCGGCGGCATCGAGCGCGCCATCAAGAAGATCAAGGAGCTCAAGCCCAGCATCGCCGTGTGGTGGTCGTCCGGAGCGCAGCACGCCCAGCTCATGAAGGACGGCGAGGTCGACATGGTCACCGGCTGGAACGGCCGCTTCGACGTGGTCGCCAAGGACGGCGCCAAGGTGGCCTATACCTTCAACCAGGCCCTGCTCGACTACGACTGCTTCGGCATTCCCAAGGGCGCGCCCAACAAGGCCCTGGCCGTGAAGTTCCTCAACGAGATCAGCAAGCCGCAATACCAGGCCGAATTCACCAAGTACATCACCTACGGGCCGACCAACAAAAAAGCCTATGACGGCCCGGCCATCCCCGCGGCTTATGCCAGGACCCTGCCCTCCTACCCGGACAACGCGGCAAAGCAGCTGGTCATCGACCTGAACTGGTATACCAAAAACGAAGCGAGGGCTTCCGAGCTGTACCAGAACATGCTGACCGAGTAAAAAGGCAAGGCAAAGCAAGGCGGCCAGCGCCAGCGCGGGCCTGCGAGCAACCGAAACGAAGACCAGAACAAAGAGAAGGCGGATTCATGAGCAACAAGTCGTCGCTGCCCATCACCCTCCGGCAAGTGACCAAGCGTTATGGCTCCGCCTATGCCCTGGACCACGTCGACCTGGATATCCGAAGCGGCGAATTCCTCACGCTGCTGGGCCCATCAGGCTCGGGCAAGACCACGCTGCTGACGGTGCTGGCCGGCTTCACCCGGCCCGACAGCGGCAGCCTCAAGTTCTGCGAGACCGAGGTGATTTGCATGCCGCCGCAAAAGCGCGACGTGGGCATGGTGTTCCAGAACTACGCCCTGTTCCCGCACATGACGGTGGCCGGCAACGTGGGTTTTCCGCTCAGGCTGCGCGGCGTCAAGCGCGAAGAGATGGCGCGCCGCGTGGAGCATGCGCTGGAGATGGTGCGCCTGGGCGGCTATGGCGAACGCGGTGTGCACCAGCTCTCGGGCGGGCAGTGCCAGCGGGTGGCCCTGGCGCGCGCCATGGTGTTCGAGCCGCGCATCATGCTGATGGACGAGCCGCTGTCGGCCCTGGACAAACAGCTGCGCGAACACATGCAGATCGAGTTGCGCCAGCTGCACGACAAGCTGGGCATGACCACCGTCTACGTCACCCATGACCAGCGGGAGGCCCTGACCATGTCCGACCGGGTCGCCGTGATCAACGGCGGCCGCATCGTGCAGCTCGACACGCCGCGTGCACTGTACGAGCGCCCGGCCAATCGTTTCGTGGCGGAATTTATCGGCGAGTCGAGCTTTGTACCCGTCGCCGTGCGCGAAGGCAGAGTGATGCTGAACGGCGCGGCGCTCACAGTAGCTTCCCACCCTGGCGGCGACGGGCCGCGTTTGCTGATGCTGAGGCCCGAGCGCCTGAAGATCCTGGCCGGCGGTATGGGCGCGGGCATGAACATCCTCAACGCCCGCGTGCAGGCCACCGTCTACCAGGGCGACAGCTCGCTGGTACAGGCGGCCCTGGCCGATGGCAGCGTGGTCAGTGTGCGCGGCGCCTCGGGCAGCAACGCCGGCCATGCCTGCCCCGGGGCCGGCGACATGATCACGCTGGGCCTTGCCGTTGACGACACCGTGCTGTTGCCGCGGGAAAGCGCAGCATGAACACCGCGCTGGACCCGGCGCCGAACGCCGAAGCGCTCAGGGGCAGCCGGCGCCGCGAGCGCATGGCCTTGCTGTCGCTGGTATCTCCCGCCGTGCTGCTGGTCACCGCGATCATGGTGCTGCCCGTGGGCTGGCTGTTTTACCTTTCGGTGCTGTCCGACGCCGGCACTTTCAGCCTGGAGCACTACCGGCGCATGTGGGAACAACCCTCCTACGCGCGCACCTTCTGGGTCACCTTCCAGGTCAGTTTCCTGACCACCGGCATCTGCATCCTGCTGGCTTACCCGCTGGCCTATTTCCTCTCGGAACTTCCCAAGCGCGCGGCCAATCTCTGCATGATCGCGGTGCTGTTGCCGCTATGGACCTCGCTGCTGGTGCGCACTTACGCATGGCTGGTGCTGCTGCAGCGGCGCGGCCTCATCAACGGCTGGGGGATGGAATTGGGCCTGTGGAACGAGCCGCTGGAACTGGTGCACAACCTGACCGGCACGCTGATCGGCACGGTGCACGTGATGCTGCCCTTCATCGTTCTGCCCCTATATGCCTGCATGCGCGGCATCAACCGCGACTACCTCAAGGCCGCGGCCAACCTGGGCGCATCACCGACGCGGACCTTCTGGCAGATATTCTTCCCGCTGTCCATGCCCGGCCTGGTGACCGGCTCGCTGATCGTCTTCATCCTCTGCCTGGGTTTTTACATCACGCCCGCGGTGCTGGGCGGCGGCAAGGTCATCATGGTGTCCAGCCGCATTGCCAACGACATCGAGATCTTCTTCAACTGGGGTGCCGCCAGCGCGCTGGGCGTGGTGCTCCTGGTGCTGACGCTGCTGCTCATCCTCGCGGCTTCGCGCCTGGTCAAGCTCGAAGACGCCTTGCGCGACAGGGGGACGTGATGAAAAGCAATTGGCTGCGCCGGCCCGTCACCGAAACCCAGATCAGCCGCGGCGGCCGGCTGTGGCTTTACGTCATCGCGGCGCTGGTCATGATCTTCCTGGTCATGCCCACGCTGCTGGTCATCCCCATGAGTTTTTCCAATTCGCAGTACCTGGAATTTCCGCCCCGGCAATGGTCGCTGCGCTGGTACCAAAGCTACTTCAGCTCGGCCTCCTGGATGCAGGCCACCGCCACCTCGCTCAAAGCCGGCGTGCTGACGGCCCTGGTCGCCACGCCGCTGGGCACCATGGCGGCCTACGGCCTGCTGGTCTCGCGCTTACGCCACGCCGGGCTGTTGACCCTGCTGCTGCTCACGCCCATGGTGGTACCCGTCATCCTGATCGGCATCGGCGTGTTCTACGCCTACGTCAAGCTGCAACTCGTCAACACGCTGACGGGGCTGGTGCTGGCCCACAGCATGCTGGCCATCCCGGTGGTCATGATGGTGGTCAGCTCGGCCCTCAAAACCTTTGACCTCAACCAGGAGATGGTGGCGCGCAGCCTGGGCGCCTCGCGGCTCGAAGCCTTCCGGCTGGTGACTTTTCCGCAGATCCGTTTTTCCATTTTCACCGGTGCGGTGCTGGCCTTCCTCACGTCGTTTGATGAAATCATCGTCTCGCTGTTCGTCTCCGGCGGCGACAACTCCACACTCACACGCAATATGTTCAACGCCTTGCGCGACCAGGTGGATCCGACCATCGCGGCCATTTCCACCCTGATCGTGGCAAGCACTTCGCTGATGCTGGCCGTGACGCAGTTCATTGGGAAATCCAGGGAAGCCGATCGCAAGGCTTGAGCGCCCTGCTCGCACCGGAATCACCGCGGCCCGGACTTCAAGGCCGCAGCGACTCGGCGGCAAATGCGGCGGCAAACAGCAGGGGCTCGTGTTCTTTGCCAAGGCGGGGGGGTTGCTGTTCCAGCAAGGCATTGCGCTGGAGGGCGGCATGCGCTTCGGCCAGGCCCTGGGCATAAGCCTCCCGGGCGAGGCGCTTGGCTTTCCTCTCGCCATGGATTCCCACCCGGTAGTTTTTACGCCGGCGCTTGCCCCACGCATCCAGCCAAAAAGCCTGCCAATAGGGCGCGGGCGTGCCGCCCGGTTTTTTGGAGGCAGCCAAGTAGCGTGCCACGCCCACCGTTCCCGATGAATTGCCTCTGGTTTTTTGCGCACGGCGCCACTGGCGATGGTCCGCGTCAAATGAGGCGATGTGCGCCTCCAGCGCATCCCGGTAAATCTTGGCGGCGGCTAGCGACTTGCGCTTGCCGCCGTAGCACAGGTCGGTGAATGCCCTGGTCACGGTCCGCCCATAGCGCCGGACACAGACTCGCCAGCTTCTCTCGCGGTCGGAGTCGACGCGGGTGATGCGGCGCAAGGGATTTTGGTAGTCGGTTCTGAACATGGTTTTAAAAACCCTGAACCGTATTCGAATTCCCCAGCCACACCCACGAAGATTGTCTTGGCGCGGGTATTGTTTGTTGGATTTCCGGGGCTTAGCCCGTTTTCACCTTTGAACGCCGACGGAAAAGTAACAGTAAAGTAGGCTCACGCGCGGCGAAGCGAGCGAGTGGCGGATGCCGGCCGTGACCGGCGGGCATGATTTGAAAACCGAAAAGGAAGAGAAAAATGAGACTGTTGATTGCGCTGGTTCTTCCGTGGCTGACCTTCTTCACGATCGGACGGCCGTTCGCGGGCATCTTCTGCCTGGTGCTGCAGCTGACGCTGATCGGCTGGTTGCCGGCCACGATCTGGGCTGTCTATGCACTGAGCCAGTACAAGACAGACCAGAAAATCAAGGCGGCGCTGGCCGGCCAGGGCAAAACCTGACACGGCCCCGGCCCTTGCGCCGGTTCAGCGCGGCGCCAGCAGCTCCGCGTAGCGCGCGAGGTCGACGTTGCCGCCGCTCACGATGACGCCTATCCGTTCGCCCTTCGCGGGCGGATTCGCTTCGAGCGCCTTGCAGGCGCCGGCAAAGGACAGGCAGCCGGTGGGCTCGACCACCATCTTCATGCGCTCGGCGAAAAAACGCATGGCATCCACCAGCTGCGCATCGCTCACGGTGAGGATGTCGTCCACGTCGCGGCGGATGATGCCGAAGGTGTAGTCGCCCAGGTACTGTGTTTGCGCTCCGTCGGCGATGGTTTTGGGTGTGGCGATGCGCACAATGCGGCCGGCGCGCAGCGACTGCAGGCCGTCGTCACCGGCTTCCGGCTCGACGCCGTAAACCTTGCACTTCGGCGCCAGCGCGCGCGCGGCCAGCGCCGAGCCGCTGGTGAGCCCGCCGCCGCCCAGGCAGATGTAGAGGCGGTCCAGCGTGCCGGCTTCCTCGAACAACTCCTTGGCGGCCGTGCCCTGGCCGGCGATCACGTCGGGATGGTCGTAGGGCGGGATCAAGGTCATGCCGCGTTCGGCGGCCAGCCCCTTGGTCAGGGCCTCGCGGTCTTCGGTGAAGCGGTCGTACAGCACCACTTCGGCGCCATAGCCGCGCGTGGCGGCCAGCTTGGCGGCGGGCGCGTCCTGCGGCATCACGATCACCGCGGGCATGCCCAGCATGCGCGCCGACAGTGCCACCGCCTGCGCGTGGTTGCCCGACGAGAAGGCGATCGCGCCGGCCTTGCGCTGCGCGGCATCGAACTTGGACAGCGCGTTGAAGGCGCCGCGAAACTTGAAGGCGCCCATGCGCTGGAAGTTTTCGCATTTGAAGAAAAATTCGGCGCCCCAGCGCGCCTCGGCGGTGGCCGATTTCAGCACCGGCGTGCGGTGCGCATGGCCTTCAATGCGCGCGGCGGCGGCAATAACGTCGTCATAGGTCGGGAGTTGCATGGCGGAGGAGGCTTTCATGGCGGGACGAAAAGTTCAGGGGCTAGCTTAAACGAAGGCGGGGTTTTCCCGGCAGAAGCAGACCGGCCTTTTCTGTACCGGTACAGATTCCCTGTTCTCGTTTCAAGCCCTTCGCGGCGCTGCGGGCACAATGAGGCGATGCGCGCCCTGCTCTCTAGTTTCTCCTGGCGGGAATTGCAACACCACCCCTGGCGCAACGCCGCCGCGGTGGCGGCCGTGATGCTGGGCGTGGCGCTGGCGTTTTCGGTGCAGCTGATCAACGCCTCGGCGCTCAGCGAATTCTCCCAGGCGGTGCGCGCCGTCAACGGCCAGCCCGACCTGGAGCTGCGCGCCGTGCAAGGCGGCTTTGACGAGAACCTCTACCGCCGCGTGGCCGCCGACCCGCAGGTGGCCCTGGCCAGCCCGGTGCTGGAGCTCAGTACCTATGCGCTCACCACATCCGCGGGCGGAAAGGCTGAACGCCTGCCGCTGCGCATCATCGGCGTGGACGCCCTGGCGGTGGCCGCCATGGCGCCGGCCCTGATGCCCGTGCCCTCCAGCGACGCGGGGCGCTTCGCGCTGTTCGCACCGGGCCAGGTGTTCCTGAACCCGGCCGCGCGGCAGCTGTTCAGCAGTCCTTCGCTGCGCCTGCAAAGCGGCCTCGAACTGCGCGAGGTGACCGTGGCCGGCAGCGTGGGCACGGGCGGCGGGCCGCTGGCCGTGATGGACATCGCCGCCGCGCAAGACTTGTTCGGCAAGGGCGGCCAACTTTCGCGCATAGACCTGCGGCTCAAGCCCGGCGCCGAGGCGCGGCGTTTCATCGCCTCGCTGCAACTGCCGCCCGGGATCACCGCCACCGCGCCGGGCGACGCGGCCGAGCGCGTCAGCAACCTTTCGCGCGCCTACCGCGTCAACCTCACGGTGCTCGCATTGGTAGCGCTGTTCACCGGCGCCTTCCTGGTTTTCTCGGTGCTGTCGCTCAGCGTGGCCAAGCGCGCGCAGCAGTTCGCCTTGCTGGGCGTGCTGGGGCTGACGGGACGCGAGCGCCTGCAACTGGTACTGGCCGAGTCCGTGCTGCTGGGCCTGGCCGGCAGCGTGCTGGGCATCGCGTTGGGCACGGCGCTGGCCGCGCTGGCGCTGCGGCTGCTGGGCGGCGACCTGGGCGGGGGCTACTTTTCCGGCGTCGCGCCCAGCCTGCAGTGGAGCGGCGCGGCGGCTTTCACCTACGGCGCGCTGGGCGTGCTGGCGGCTGCCGTGGGCGGCTGGTGGCCGGCGCGGGCCGCGCAAAAGCTGCCGCCCGCGCAAACACTCAAGGGCCTGGGCGCGAGCGCCGGCGGCGGCAAGGGCCACTGGCTCAGCATCGCCCTGATCGCGGCGGGCGGCCTGCTCGCGCTGGTCCCGCCGCTGTTCGGCATTCCGCTGGCGGCCTATGTGTCCGTGGGCCTGCTGCTGGTGGGCGGCATCACGGCCCTGCCCTGGTTGATCGCGCTGCTCTACGACAGGCTCAGCCCGCATGTCACCGACCGCCTCCTGCCGCTGCTGGCGGTGGAGCGCGCGCGCCGCGTGCGCGAAAGCGCGGCCGTGGCCGTGAGCGGCGTGGTGGCGTCGTTAAGCCTGGCGGTGGCACTGACGGCGATGGTGGCGAGCTTTCGCGAATCGGTCACGCGCTGGCTGGACGTGGTGCTGCCGGCCGACCTCTACGTGCGCACGGCGCTGGGCAGCTCGGCCAGCGACACCGCGTATTTCTCGCCGGAGTTCGTGCAGGCCCTGGGCAAGCTGCCCGGCGTGGCGCGCGTGGGCGCGGCGCGCACTGTGCAGTTGCTGCTGGACCCGGCCAGGCCGGCCGTCACGCTGGTCGCGCGCCCGCTTGAAGACCCGGCCACCGCGCTGCCGCTGGTGGGCCGGCTGCTGCCGGTGCCGCCCGGACATGTGGGCATCTACGTGAGCGAGCCCATGGTGGACCTGTATGGCGCGCGCCCAGGCAGCGTCTTTCAGCCGCTCTCGCAGTCATTGCAGGCCGGCGCCGGCACGGCCGCGGCGGCATCGCCGTTTTATGTGGCGGGCGTCTGGCGCGACTACGCGCGGCAGTTCGGCGCGATCGCGATGGACAGGCGGGACTTCGAACGCCTGACCGGCGACCAGCGCGCCAACGACCTGGCGCTATGGCTGGACGGCAGTGCGGCCGACGCCCAGGTGCAACAGTCGGTGCGCGCGCTGGCCGAACGGCAGTCAGGCGCGGGCGCGATGCTGGAGCTGGCGTCGGTCAGCGAACTGCGCGCGACCTCGCTGAAGATTTTCGACCGCAGCTTCGCGGTGACCTACTGGCTGCAGGGGGTGGCGATCGCCATCGGCCTCTTCGGTGTGGCGGCCAGTTTCAGCGCGCAGGTGCTGGCGCGCCGCAAGGAGTTCGGCCTGCTGGCCCACCTGGGCCTGACGCGGCGGCAGATCCTGGCCGTGGTGGCCGGTGAAGGCGCGGCCTGGACGCTGACGGGCGCGCTGGCCGGCCTGGCGCTGGGGCTGGCGGTCTCCACCGTGCTGGTCTACGTGGTGAATCCGCAAAGCTTTCACTGGACCATGGACCTGATGCTGCCCTGGCTGCGCCTGGGCCTGCTGTGCGCGGCCGTGGTGGTGGCGGGCACGCTGACCGCCTGGCTGGCCGGGCGCGCCGCGGCCGGCAAGGACGCGGTGCTGGCGGTCAAGGAAGACTGGTAGCCGCACCATATGCGTGCCCGCATTAGAGGCTGGCTGGGTACACACTCCCCCGCCGTCCTACAGCGGGCAAGGCCTGTCTCCCACGCCACCCGGCCGCCCCGCGCCGCACACTGGCTCCCATGAGCTCGCCTCTTCTTTTATCCCTTCACGCATGGGAGCACGCGATGACCACCCCCACAACCGTCAATTCCCCGCCCCACGCCAATGCCCGTCCCGGCGTGGCCGGCCCCTTGCCGCCCCCTCCGCGCGCCGCCACACGGCTGGCCCACGGCCTGCTGGCCATCCGAAATGAGGACGGCAGCGTGACGCTGTCGCTGGATCAGCCGTTGACCCTGCAAGCCGAGGAACTCGAAGACCTGGTCACCGACATGGCCGGCCTGCGCGCCGAACTGGACCCGCCCTATCCGCTGGACTGCCCGCCGCTGTGCGCGCTGGAGCCCTGCTACACGCCGCGCCACTGGGTCGCCTGCGACCCGCTGACCGGCAAAATTCTGCTGTTCCTGCGCCACCACCTTTTCGGCTGGCTGGGCATCGTGCAGACGCCCGAGGCCGCGCTGGAGATGCTCAAGTCGGTGGCCGTCGAAATGAAGAAGCTGGAACTGTCGGAGCGCGCCCCGAGCCAGGGCCTGCACTGAGCGGGCCGGCGCCCACCGACGGCCGCGCTCATCCATGCAGGAGCCCACCCGCTTCATCCTGCTCTACCTGGTGCTGCCGGCCTGGCTGCTTGCCGGCCTGGCGGACTGGGCCTGCCACCGCCGCAGTGACCTCGCGCACACCACCGGCGCCAAGGAATCGCTGCTGCACATGCTGATGATTCTGGAAGTGGGCCTGGGCGTACTGGCCGCCGTGTTCCTGCAGATCACGTCGGCCGTGTTGCTGCTCTTGCTGGGCCTGCTGGCCCTGCATGCGCTGACCAGCCACTGGGACCTCCACTACGCCTCCGGCCGGCGCCATGTCGGCCCCTTCGAGCAAAGCGTGCATGCCTACCTGGAAGGCTTTCCGCTGGCCGCCTGCGCCTTGCTGCTGGCTGCCCATTGGCCGCAGTTCACCGCGCTGTTCGGGGCGAGCACGCCCGACTGGCGCTGGACCTGGAAGGCCGATCCGCTGTCCACGCCCGTCATCCTGGCGCTGCTGGCCRCATCCGCCGTCCTGGGCTTCGCGCCCTACGCCGAAGAGCTGTACCGCAGCCTCAAGGCGCGCAAAGAAACAGCCGGCACAGCAAAGCCCGCCCCGCCCGGGTTTTAGTTTTCGCCAATATGCGAGCGCCCTTCAAGAGGCGCTTTCTTTTGCTTACTCAAAGTCACGCTTTTGACCCGCAATTGTCATCACAGCACCCTTTTGCGCTCCTACCATGGAGGCACCACCCAAGAAATCGAAATCACTTCATAGAGGTCTTCACCATGGCATCCGTCAAAGCACCGCCACATGACTACCGCATTGAAAACGTCGACCCGGCCAAGGGCAGCCTGTTGCCGCCCAGCAGTTCCAACCATGTTTTTGCGGACTACTCCCTGGCGGTCGCCGTCGCCGTCAAAAGCGTCGCCGACCCCACCCGACAGGAAGTGCGCGTGGTCCACATCCCCAGCGGCGAAGTCGTCTTCAGGACGTCCGGCGCGGGCCGTTCGTTTTGAGTTTTTTGAAATTGCCGAACAGGTCAGGCCAGGCGCACGCTGGCCGCGAAATGATCGTAGACCACCGCGATGCGGCGCAGGTGGCGCGATTCAGCGTGCGCCAGCAGCCACAGGTCTGACTCGCAGCCCTCCAGCGTCTCGCCCAGCGGCACCAGCAACGGTTCGCCGGCCAGCATGAACACGGGCACGATGCCCACCCCCAACCCTGCCTTGATCGCATCCATCACCGCCACGATGCCGTCGGCGTAATGGCGCGGCGTGAGCTTGGGCAGTTGCTTGCGCCGCCACAGCACCGAGGGATGTTCAGGCAGCGACTCATCGGGCGCTATCCAGTCAAAGCCGGCGAGCGCATCCGGCGCCGGCGGCTTCTTCGCCGATGACAAGGCCCTGGCCTGTGCTTTCAGGCCGCACAGCACAAAACGCACGGTGCCCAGCTTGCGCCCCACCAGGTGGTCGGGCGGTTTGCGGGTGGCGCGCAAGGCCAGGTCGGCATCGCGCCGGCTCAGGCTGGCCAGTTCGTTGCCGGTTCGCAGGTCCAGTTGCAGCAAGGGGTGCTGCGCCAGCAAGGGCTTGAGCGAGGGCAGCACCAGGCCGCGCAGCACGGCATCGGTGGTCGTGAGGCGCACCCGGCCGGCCACGCCTTCATGCGGCCGCTGCGCGCTGGCGCGCGCGGCTTCCAGCTCGGCTTCTATGCGCTCGGCGTGCTGCACGAGGCTCAGCATAGGCTCGGTCGGCAAGTAGCCGAGGCGGGAGCGTTCAAACAGGCGCTGGCCCAGGCTTTTCTCGATGCGCTGCACCGAGCGGAACACCGTGGAAGCGTCGGCGCCCAGCCGCCGTGCGGCTTCGGCCAGCGTGGCGCCGCGCACCAAGGCCAGCAGGGTTTGCAGGTCGTAAGCGCTGAGCGCGTATTGCGATTTTGCAATTGATGCTTTCATGATTGCCAATTTACATTGCTTTTATGCAATCGTAAAGTGGCGACTCCCTTAACTCCAGCCCTTGACCGGGCATTGCCATCATGACGACCACCGCCTCCCAAAACCTCGCCGCCGGCCACGGCGCCGCGCTGCTGCGCATCGCACTGGGCACCATGTGGATCACCCACGCGCTGCTGAAAATTTTCGTCTTCACACTGCCCGGCACGGCACAGTTCTTCGAGTCGGTCGGCCTGCCCGGCTTCATGGCCTATGTTGTGGTCGCGGCCGAGCTGGCCGGCGGCGCCGCCTTGCTGCTGGGCTTTTACGGCCGCCAGGCTTCGCTGTTGCTGGCGCCTGTGCTGGCGGTGGTCGTCTGGGTGCACTGGCCCAACGGCTGGGTGTTCACCAGTCCAAAGGGCGGCTGGGAATACCCGCTTTTGCTGCTAGTCGCCTCGCTGGCCCAATGGCTGCTCGGCGACGGCGCCTGGGCCGCGCGCCGCAGCCAGTGGCTGGTGCTCCGTTGAGCAAGCAAGGGAGCAAGCCATGACACTGACCCTCATCAGCCACACCTTATGCCCTTACGTCCAGCGCGCGGCCATCATGCTCACAGAAAAAGGCGTGGCCTTTGGGCGCCGCGACGTGGACCTCGCGAACAAACCGGACTGGTTCAAGGCCGTGTCGCCGCTGGGCAAGACTCCGGTGCTGCTGGTCGACGATGACGCGATTTTTGAGTCGGCCGTGATCTGCGAGTACCTGGATGACACGCTGCTGCCGCGCCTGCATCCGGGCGACGCCCTCCAGCGTGCACGGCACCGGGCGTGGATGGAATTCGGCTCCGCCCTGCTCAATGCCATTGGCGCGTTCTACAACGCCGCCGACGCAGCATCCCTGGCGCGGCATCGTGAAGACATCCAGCGCCGCTTCGTCCAGCTTGAGGCCGTGCTGCCGGACCAAGGCCCTTATTTCGCCGGTACGTCTTTCAGCATGGTCGATGCGGTGTTTGGTCCGGTGTTCCGCTATTTCGATGTGCTGGATGACGTGGGCGAGACCGGATTCTTCGAACAGTTGCCAAAGGTGCGCGCCTGGCGCACCGCCCTCGCCGCACGCCCGTCCGTCCAGCAGGCGGTGGGCAGCGGCTATGGCTCGGAACTGCGGCGCTTCTTCCTGGCCCGTTGCTCCGAGCTCTCCCGCCGGATCGCGGGGCGTGAGAACGGGAACACCGGCATGGGCGCAAGCGCCCCCGTCATTCCGCTCGCGGCAAGATGACGTCGGCACGCGAGAACTGGAACAGGAATAGCAGGCAAGGTGTCTCGCTCACACAGCCGTCCACATGCAAGTCACCACCCGCCTGGCGTACGTAGGACCCGGGCGGCAGGGRGATTCCCGTGCCGTTTCCGTCTTCGTGGCGCCAGATGCCCTTGATCAATACACCGTGGTAGTCGCCACTGTGCGCATGTACCGGCGAACGGAAACCAGGCGGGAGTTCAATGAGCTGGCCGAAGCCGCCATCACGGTTGCGGTCGCCCCAAAGGTCCGTCAAGCGCTGCGGCAGCCCGGGCGCTTGCGGCCGGAACGTCAGTTGCTCAAACGGCACGGAGAGGTTGCGCGCGCCGTCGAAGGCATCGGCATGGGAGAGCATCGGGGTGGCCAGTCCGGTAACCAGGGCCGCGGCGCAGATGTGGCGATAGAGAGAAGATTTTTTCATCATTTGGCGGCCGGAAATTCCGTGGTGTAGGGCTCTTTGTTGAGCAGGAAAATGACGCAAGGTGTTTTCGAAATGCAAGCGTCTTCGTGCAGTTGCGTGTGCACCTGCGTCCAGTAAGCCCCGGGCTGGAGCTTTGCGCTCTTGCCCTCGCCGGTGGATGGCACCCAGTGCTTCCAGGTCCCACGTACGACGATAGCCCGGTAGTCGGCGGTGTGCGAGTGCGCTCCGCTCTTGAAGCCCGGCGGCGCTCTCAACAGGGTGCCCGCCTCGCCTTTGGCGCGGTCACCCCACAAGGCCGCCAATTGCACGGGGATTCGCGGCGATTCGCGATACCAGGGCGTCTTGTCAGCAGGAACGTATTCGTTTTGCAGCCCCTGCGCCCAGGCGACGGGTATGCCGATAGCGAGCGGAAAGAAAGTGAGCGTCTTCAAGATTTGCATGCGGGCTCCTGTAAAAAGGGGATGGCAACCGTGTTATGGCACGGCAGCAAGTTGAGGTTCTTGCATCGGTCCGGTGATAGTGCCGGCCTGCAGGCCGCATGTCGCACACAAACGGCCAGAAAAGCATAATCAGCCAATCCACCCAGCGTGAAAGGCGGCGACATGGCGAGCACATTCACATCCATCCACGTCCAACCGGCAGGCTTGTGCGATGCGCAGGCCCGGGCCAATCACGGGATTTCGCTGCACCTTGGCAGCCCGGCTGCCGCGACCTGCCTGGACATGCCCGGAATGCCGCGTTTTCATCGCAGGCTCGGCGGCATGAACATCGTGCCGGCGGGTGCCCAGAGCCGCTGGGATATCGAATCGCCGATCCAGATGCTGTGCCTGCGGCTGCCGACACAGACGTTCGCGGCCGTGGCGCGGGGCATGGACCTGGACCCCTCGGGTGTGCTGCTGCAGCCGCACAGGCAGGTCCATGACGATCGCATATCGCTGGTGATTCGTGCGCTGCATCTGGAACGCATGGAAGGCATGCCCCACGGGACGTTTCTGGCTGACAGCCTGGAAAACGCCATCTGCGCCCGCTTGCTCCACGCATACGCGTCGCGTCGCGCATTACCCCGCTCCGCCCGGGCCCGGTTCAGTGACGAAGGCTTGCGCAAACTCCTTGCCCACATCGAGGGCAACCTGGAGGACTCACGTCTCACCCTTGAGGAACTGGCGCTTGTGGCCGGCACCAGCGTGTCCTACCTGAAACTGGCGTTCCGGCACGCGGTCGGGAGACCGGTGCACCGCTACATCATCGAGCGCCGCCTGGGGCGGGCCGTCGCCTTCCTGCAGCAGGGGATGCCGATCAGCGCCGCCGCGATGGGCGCAGGCTTTGCCCACGCCTCGCACCTGGCACTCTGGACTCGCCGCCTTTTGCAGGTCACACCGCAGGAGATCCGGCAGCGAGGAAGAGACGACGCAGGCGCCTCCCCGCTCAAGCCTGGCGGAAATTCGCCAGGATCTTGAGCAGGTTGCGCGTGGCGCCATCCAGCGCTTCCGGCGGCCGGTGCACCATGGCCGTGTGGCGTACCAGCGCGGGCTTGAGCGGCAGCAACTGCACGTCATGCCGCACGTGGGACTCCTCCTGCGACTCCTCCCGGGGCAGCACGGCGGCACCGTAGCCGGCCGCGACCAGGCTCTTGATGGCCTCGGAGTAGTTGAGCTCGATGCGCGCGCGCGGCGTGAAACCCGCATCGGCAAACCAGGCCATGGTCATGCGGTACATGTGGGTGGGCGTCTCGTTGAAGATCAGCGGCTTGCCGGCCAGCCAGGCCGGCGTGGCGTGCCTGGGCGCCTTCCAGCGCTTGGGCACAAAAGCCATCATCGGGTCGCTGCGCCAGTGGGTGATCACCATGCCGCGCTGCGCGGGCGGCGGCGTGGCGACCAAGCCCACGTCCAGCGTGCCTTGCAGCAGCCGCTCCAGGGTGTCGGCCGAGCCCAGGATGCTGACCTCGACGTCGATGTCCGGGTGAGCCAGCTCCATGGCCTTGAGCACCTGCGGCAAAAAATACACCAGCACACCGGTGGTGCTGCCCAGGCGCACGCGGCCGGCGCGGCCTTCGACGTGGCGCTTGACCGCATCGACCGCGTCGTCGGCGTCGCGCAGCAGGCGGCGCGCCCGCTCGACCAGCACGGCGCCCGCCGGTGTCGGCTCGACCTTGCGGCCGCCGCGCACCACCAGCGGCGTGCCGAGCCGGCTTTCAAGTTCACTCACGTGCAGGCTGACGGTGGGTTGCGCCAGGTGCAGGCCTTGCGCCGCGGCCGAGAAAGTGCCCAGGTCGGTGATGGCCACCAGGGTGCGCAACTGGTCAAGGTTCAATTCACGCATGAGAGATGCCTCATAAGGTACATCATCAGAAATACTGATAGTTTTAATCAGAAAACTCAACTTCCACAATACCAGAATAAATTGCACCATGGGCGCCTGGCTTTATTCACACCTCACCCCACCAGGAGCACCCCATGCCTTCCGCCGCCATTCCCACCGTCACCCCGGGCTTCAGCCTCACCGCCGGCCTGCACCGCCTTGCGGGCCTGGCGGCGGCGCTGTGCAAAGTCGGTGGCGCCTGGTTCAAGCCGTCGCACGGCGATGCATCGGGTGGGCCGGCGCCCACCCGCCTGCAGCGGGATGAACTGCTGGCCATGAGCACCCATGAACTGAGCGACCTGGGGATAGGCCGCAGCGAGATTCCGGCCTTGTTCGGCGAGCCCTCGTCCTGGCAATCCAGCCGCTATTGAAGACCGGCCACCCGGGGCCCGCTTGCTGCGAGAATCGGGGCCATGACCGCCCTTCAAAGCTCCAGCAGCCCCTGGCTTAGCGCCGCCATTGTCCGCATCGAGGCCGACTACCAGCGCAGTGCCGACACCCACCTGATCCCTTTGCCACTGCCGGAGTTCGCGGCGCGCGGCATCGACTTTTATCTCAAGGATGAATCGACGCATCCCACCGGCAGCCTCAAGCACCGGCTGGCGCGTTCGCTGTTCCTGTATGCGCTGTGCAACGGCCTGATCCATGAAGGCTCGACTATCGTCGAAGCCTCCAGCGGCTCGACAGCGGTCAGCGAGGCCTACTTCGCGCGGCTGCTGGGCCTGCCCTTTATCGCGGTGATGCCGCGTAGCACTTCCCCCGAAAAAGTCGCGCAGATCGAGTTTTACGGCGGGCGCTGCCACTGGGTGGACAGCGCTGCGCAGGTCTACGACGAAGCCCGCAGGCTGGCCCTGGAAACCGGCGGCCACTATATGGACCAGTTCACCTATGCCGAACGCGCCACCGACTGGCGCGGCAATAACAACATCGCCGAAAGCATGTTCACCCAGATGGCGCGCGAGCGGCATCCGGTGCCGCGCTGGATCGTGGTCGGCGCGGGCACGGGCGGCACCAGCGCCACCATAGGCCGCTATGTGCGCTACCAGCGCCACGACAGCCGGCTCTGCGTGGCCGATCCTGCCGGTTCAGTCTTTACCGCCTACCACCGCAGCGGCGATGCCAGCCTGACCGGCGCGGGTTCGCGCATCGAGGGCATAGGCCGGCCGCGCGTGGAGGCCAGCTTTATCCGCACGGTGATAGACCGCATGGTGGAAGTCGCCGACGTGGATTCCATGGCCGCCATGCAGGCGCTGTCGCAGCTGCTGGGCCGGCGGGTCGGCCCGTCGACCGGCACCAACCTGGTGGGCATGCTGGCGCTGGCGCACGAAATGCTGGCGCGCGGCGAACAGGGCTCCATCCTGTCGCTGCTGTGCGATTCCGGCGAGCGCTACCTGCCGACCTATTACAACCCCCAATGGGTGGCCGAGAAGATGGGTGACTGCACGGCCGCCCAGGCGCGCATAGCCGAGCTGATGCGGCCCGTGCCTGCTGCCTGAGCAAGCCATGCCTGCGCTGCCGTCCACACGCGCCTTGCCTCTCCTGCTGCCCAGGCGGGGCATGCTGCTGGCCGGCGCCGCGCTGGCCGGATGGGGCGCCGCCGCGGGCCCGGCGCAGGCCCTGCCCACGAAAGCATTGGTGTTCCCGCGCGACCGCGGCGCCCATCCCGCGTTTCGCACCGAGTGGTGGTACATCACGGGCCAGGCCAGCGCCGAAGCGGGCAAGCGCGTGTTCGGCTTCCAGCTCACCTTCTTCCGCTCGCGCGTGGATGGCACCCAGGGCATGGCCTCGAAATTCGCCGCCAAACAACTGGTCTTCGCCCACGCGGCCCTCACCGACGTGCAGGGCAAAAAACTCTGGCACGACCAGCGCATCGCACGCGATGGTTTTGGCGTGGCAGCAGCTAGCGAAAGCGACATGGACCTCAAGCTGCGCGACTGGTCGCTCAAAGCCGAGGGCGGCAAATACCTCGCAGAACTTCCGTCCACCGACTTCGGGCTCAAGCTCGCATTTGAAGAAACCCAGGACGTGCTGCTGCAGGGCAAGCAGGGCCTGTCGCGCAAAGGCCCCGAGGAAAAGCAGGCCAGCTACTACTACAGCCAGCCGCAGCTCGCGGTGCGCGGCAGCTTGCGGCTCAAGGGCCAGGATTTTGCCGTGAACGGCAAGGCCTGGCTGGACCACGAATGGAGCGAGGAAATCCTGCACCCCGATGCGGCAGGCTGGGACTGGATAGGCATGAACCTCACCGACGGCAGCGCCCTCACCGCCTTCCGGCTGCGCGGCAAGGACGGCGGCACCTTGTGGGACGGCGGCTCCTTCCGCTCTCCCAAGGGCGGGCTCTACACCTTCAGCCGCGGCGAAGTGATCTTCAAGCCCGTGCGCCACTGGAAAAGCCCGTTGACGCAAACCAGCTACCCGGTGGAGTGGATAGTGCGCACTCCCGCCGATTTTTATACCGTGCGCGCCGTGATCGACAACCAGGAACTCGACAGCCGCCAGTCCACCGGCGCGATCTACTGGGAAGGGTTAAGCGAGTTGATCGACAGCAACGGCAAGCTGGTGGGCATGGGTTATCTTGAGATGACGGGGTATGCGCAGCCGCTGCGGATGTGAGCCCCTCTTCAACCTTCACATTTCAACAGGAGAAGTCCATGCGCTGGGTAGCCATCTTTGACGACAAGCCTTCCATGCTCGCGGTGCGCCGGGAGCGCGAGCCGCTGCATCTGGCTTATCTGCGGGCGCATGAAAGCGAGATTCTTATCGCGGGTGGTTTGCGTGAAGCGCCCGGTGGGGGGTTTGTTGGCGGGCTTTGGGTGCTGGAGGTGGAATCGCGGGAACGTGCCGTTGAGCTGGTGGAGAATGATCCTTACTTTGTGTCTGAGTACCGGGGTTATCGGTTGCTGACTTGGGGCAAGGCGTTGGCTGATAAGCAGGTTGTGCTTTGACAGCTTGCACCCGGGGCTCTGCTTGATCGATTGTTGATGTTCTCTTCTTAGTTCTGCTGGCCGGGGGTAGCCCGGCGGCTACTCACTTTTCTTTTGCTTCGCCAAAAKAAAAGTAAGCAAAAGAAAAGGCGACCCTGGTTGCTGCGTCCCTCCGCTGCGCTACGGGCAACCTGCGGTGCTCGGTCCAGCCGGGGTCTCGCTAAACTCGCTTCGCTCAAACAACGCGATCCCTGATCCGCCTGAACCTCCGCTCCTCGGCGCATCCACAAGGGGTGGGGAWGGAATAYCAAATCCAAATACCGAATACCTGAAGAAACAAGGACTCGCCACGGCGAGTCCTTGTTTGTATTTGTCTTCTTTGTTTTTGGTGTTCGGTTCCCGTTCCCGATTGCCCCGTCCTGGCTGGGCCGAGGAGCGCAGACGTAGGCGGATCAGGGATCGCGCTTGTCTGAGCGAAGCGAGTTTGCGCGAGACCCCGCCGTAGTCGAGCACCGCAGGTTGCCCGAAGCGAAGCGTAGGGACCCAGACTGC